>JANPAY010000412.1:0-17219 GCA_031430155.1 Comamonadaceae bacterium | reverse complement strand
GGCGTTTGCGGCACGTGTGAGACCAAAGTCTTGGCGGGCGAGATTGATCACCGCGACATGGTGTTGACAGCCTATGAAAAATCGTCAGGCCAATCCATGATGATTTGCTGCTCACGCGCCAAGGGTGCCTCGCTCACGCTTGATCTTTAAGTCGACTTGCTAGCAATGCCCAGTTACATCACACTAGCAGAACTGCTGGCTTTTGGATTTGTTGTAGCAGGTTTGATTCACATTTCGGGTGTGGGCGCGGGGGTGCTGCTGGTGCCCAGTTTGATGGTTGTTTTTAAACTTCCGCCTACGCAGGCGGTGGCAACAGCCAGTATTTTTTCGGTGCTATTTCGCCTAGGTAGCATAGCCAGCATTCGCAAAAGCGGTCATGTGCAGTGGCCCGCTTTCAAACAATTTGTGCTCTATGCCTTGCCCGTAGCTATGGTCTGCGCAGGGCTTGCTGGTTTTGTGCCCAAATTCATGCCCGATTGGAAAAGCAACATTGACACCGCAGTGCGTGGCTTGGTGTTAGTGGCATGCTTGATAGCCTTGGTATCGCTTTATTCCGAGCGTATCAAAGCACTCTTGCGTAAGCTGGGGATGGCAGGTATGGCATCAGTGTCGGGATTTTTTATTGGTGCCTCAGGCGTGGGCGGCGGCGCACTAGTCGTGCCCGCGCTCTTGTCGCTGGGCACACTCAGCGCAACCGAAGCCATCGCAACTTCTAGTGTCATCAGCATGGCGTTAATGGCTTCTAGCAGCTTGCTCTACGCCTTGTCGGGCGCAGTAGCATGGGTTTATTTGCTGTGCATGCTGGTGGGCGGGTATGCGTCGCTGCCGTTTGCCATTTGGCTGCAAAAGCGCCTCAGTCAAAAAACACTCGTTGATATTGTTGCGGCGCTGATTGTGGTCTCGCTCAATGGACTGGTGATTCAGTGGTTTGTCTGAAGTTCTACTTCGCCCGAATCATCGTGCCAAAGGCCTCGTCCGACAGGATCTCTAACAGCATGGCGTGAGGCACGCGCCCGTCGATGATGTGAACCGCATTCACGCCGCTCTTCGCTGCATCTAATGCACCTGCAATTTTGGGAATCATGCCACCGCTAATCGTGCCGTCGCTAATCAAACCGTCGATTTGTGCGGGCGAGAGTTCGGTGAGTAACTTGCCAGCTTTGTCGAGCACACCCGCAATATTGGTCAGCATGAGTAACTTTTCGGCATTCAAGGCTTTAGCGATTTCGCCTGCCACCACGTCGGCATTGATGTTGTAGCTCTCGTTATCCACGCCAAAGCCTATCGGACTAATCACAGGAATAAACGCATCGTCTTGCAAGGCTTTGACGATGCTAGCGTCGATGCTTTCTATTTGGCCAACCTGGCCCAAATCACCGCCCTCGATGACGAGTTTTTTAGCGCGGATCAGTGCGCCGTCACGCCCTGTGAGTCCAACTGCCTTGCCGCCCGCTTGGTTGATGAGCCCGACGATATCTTGTTGCACTTCCCCCGCCAGTACCCATTCGACGACCTCCATGGTCTCAGAATCGGTGACACGCATGCCTTGAATGAACTCGCCTTTTTTACCGATTTTGGTCAGTGCGTTTTCAATCTGTGGCCCTCCGCCGTGCACTACGACTGGGTTCATGCCGACTAGTTTGAGCAGCACCACATCTTGCGCAAATGCCGCTTGGAGCGCAGGGTCGGTCATGGCGTTGCCGCCGTATTTGATGACCAGCGTCTTGCCGTGAAAGCGTTTGATGTACGGTAGCGCCTGCGCCAGGATGGCGGCGCGGTCGAGTGAGGTGATGGGGGATGAAGTGGATGTGCTCATAAAACCGAATTATCGTAGGCAATCTAAAATGCGCGCATGCTTGCAAAAAGAATTATTCCCTGCTTAGACGTGACGGGTGGCCGCGTGGTCAAAGGCGTCAATTTTGTTGAACTGCGCGACGCGGGAGATCCTGTTGAAATTGCTGCGCGCTACAACGATCAAGGCGCTGACGAACTCACGTTTTTAGACATTACCGCCACCAGTGATGCGCGTGGTTTGATTCTTCCGATCATTGAGGCGGTGGCATCTAAGGTGTTCATTCCTTTGACCGTTGGCGGTGGCGTTCGTTCGGTCGAAGATGTGCGGCGGTTGCTGAATGCGGGTGCAGACAAGGTGAGCTTTAACTCGGCTGCCGTGGCCGACCCCGAGCTGATTCGGGCGGCAAGCGCTAAGTATGGTTCGCAGTGCATCGTCGTTGCCATTGACGCAAAAGCAAATGAAGCTGGCACGGGCTGGGACGTTTACACCCATGGAGGCCGCAAAAACACAGGGCTGGATGTCGTGACATGGGCAAAGCATATGACCGCGCTTGGTGCGGGCGAAATCTTGCTGACCAGTATGAACAAAGATGGCACGAAGTCGGGTTTTGATTTAGTGCTGACCAGAGCGGTGAGCGATGCCGTAGCGGTGCCCGTGATTGCGTCTGGCGGCGTGGGCACGCTCGCGCACCTAGCGGACGGCATTCAGTTGGGACGAGCAGACGCGGTACTGGCGGCCAGTATCTTTCACTACGGTGAGTTCACGGTCGGCCAAGCGAAGGCGTTTATGGCCCAGCGCGGGATTCCTGTTAGGCTTTGAGCACTGGATAGGAATAAATATGCCTCAAACCAAATTTTTAAATCAAGTGAAGTGGGACGACAAAGGTCTTGTGCCCGTCATTACCCAAGAGCAATCTACGGGTGACGTGCTGATGTTTGCGTGGATGAACCGCGAAGCTTTGCAAAAAACCGTGGAGCTTAAGCGTGCGGTGTATTTCAGTCGCTCGCGTCACAAGCTGTGGTTTAAGGGCGAGGAGTCTGGCAATGTGCAAACGGTGCATGACATTCGGCTTGACTGCGACAACGACGTGGTGCTTTTGACGGTCAGGCAAGAAGGGCATGATCCGTCGATTGCTTGCCACACGGGTCGGCACGCGTGTTTTTATAAACAATACAAAGAGGGCGGGTGGGTGGATGTAGAACCTGTGCTGCAAGATCCTGCAACGATTTACACAAAGAAAAAATGATGAACACAACAGATACTTTGAGTGATTTGGCGCGAGTCTTGGAGACGCGCAAGCCGTCTAACGGTGGTGATCCCGAGACGAGCTATGTCGCACGACTGCTAGCTAAAGGCCCTGACGCTTTTTTAAAAAAAATTGGCGAAGAAGCTACTGAAATGGTGATGGCGGCTAAGGATGTGGATGCGGGTGGCGATAAAGCCAAACTGGTGGGCGAGGTCGCTGATTTATGGTTCCACAGCATGATTGCACTCGCGCATTACGAATTGACGCCTGCAGATGTTGTGGCGGAATTGACGCGTCGTATTGGTTTGTCGGGTCTGGATGAAAAGGCGCTGCGCAAAATTGCTGAACGAGCCAAAGAGGAGAGCATGAAATGAATGAAGTCGTGGATATGAAAGCCAGCAGCAATCGCACGGTCATGTATGTGCTGTACGGCATGCACACCGTGGCTTGGGCGAGCGCGGGTACGCTGGCCGTGATTGCGCTGATCGTGAATTACATTGCGCGCAGTGACGAGACGGACGACTTGTTTCGCGCGCATCACAGTTACATGATCAGCACGTTTTGGTGGACGATTGTGTGGTGCGCGGTGACAAGTCCTTTATATTTCTTGTTTTACTTTCCAGGCGCATTGGCTTGGTCAATTATTTTATTTTGGTATCTCTATCGCTGCATCAAAGGCTGGCTACGCTTTGCGAACAATAGGATGCCGCTATGAGTCATTCCGTTCAGCACGATCCGACTTGCATCTTTTGCAAAATTATTGAAGGCAAGATACCATCTAAAAAATTGTACGAAGACGATGAATTTTTTGCGTTCCATGACATCAATCCTTGGGCGCCGATTCACTTTTTAGTCATTCCTAAGCGGCACATCGCATCAATGGCGCATTTGACTGAGGGCGATGCGGCCTTGATCGGACGCATGATGCTCTTAATTCCTAAGCTGGCGCTAGAGGCGGGCTGCGAGCCTTACCCCGAGGGCGGCTACCGTATCGTGACCAATACGGGGAAAAATGGCGGGCAAGAAGTGCATCATTTGCACTGGCATGTGATGGGCGGACAGAGGCCTTGGCTAAGGGGCTGAGCTGGACGGGCTAAAATCAAATAATCATTTCATGGGAGAAAAATATGGGTTCGTTTTCTATTTGGCATTGGGCAATTGTTTTAGTCATTGTTGTTTTGGTGTTTGGTACTAAAAAATTAAAGAATCTAGGTTCCGATTTGGGCGGCGCCGTCAAAGGTTTTAAAGATGGTATGAAGCAAGGCACAAGCGATGAGGCGGCAAATGCTACGGCTACTGCACCTACTGAAAAACCTGTCACGATTGACGTGCAGGCTAAAGAAAAAGTCTGACAAGACACCTTTGTCTAGTTTTACCTAGTGTTTGATCTCGATTTCTCTAAGCTTGCCGTTATTGGCGTGGTTGCCTTGGTGGTCATTGGCCCCGAGAAGTTACCGCGTGTGGCGCGGACCGTGGGCGCCTTGCTGGGCAAGGCGCAGCGTTATGTGTCGGACGTGAAAGCGGAGGTCAATCGCTCGATGGAGTTGGATGAGCTCAAAAAAATGAAAGAACAAATGGAGAGTGCGGCTAAAGATGTGGAGTCTTCCGTGCAAACCAATGTCACAGACTTCGAGAAAGATTGGCAAGCGACAACCAATAGCATCACGAACACGATTGCTTCGAACAGCGACAGTTCGGGTTCTGCAACTTCCAATTACGGCGATGAGTTGCTGCAAGTTCCGCTGGAATATAAGCACCCTAAAAAGAAGTGGCGAGTTAAACAATCTGCCATGCCACAGTGGTTCAAAGCCAAAAACGGCGTGCGCCGCCAAGCCTTATCTGGCGCGGCTCGCGTGGCACGTTACCGTCCAAAATTAAAGTGATTTGATGTCTGACTTGAACGATAAAACCGACGCTAAAGCCGATGAGCTTGCGGGAACTGAAGCTCCCTTTGTCCAGCATTTAGTTGAACTGCGCGATCGGTTGATGTATTGCATTTATGGCTTTGCTGTCTGCGTGATTTTGCTGTCCATTTGGCCAGGCCCTAGCGGCCTCATCGACGCGATTGCCAGACCGATTCAGGCGCATATGCCCGCAGGCGCTAAGTTGATTGCCGTGGGTGTGTTCTCTCCTTTTTTTGTGCCTCTAAAAGTTTTGATGATGGCCGCAGTGCTCTTAGCACTGCCTTGGTTGATGTATCAAATTTGGATGTTTGTGGCGCCTGGACTCTATAGCAACGAAAAAAAGTTTGCGCTGCCGCTCATCATTTTTGGTAGCTTGCTAGCCTATGCTGGTATTGGGTTTGTGCAGCTTTTTGTGCTGGACAAAATGTTTACCTTTATCCAGCAATTTACGCCTGCCAGCGTGGCTGCCACGCCTGATATTGCCAGTTATGTGGAGTCGATTTTGAGCCTCTACATTGCGTTTGGCATTGCGTTCCAAGTGCCAATCGTGGTGATTCTTTTGGTCAAACTCGGCATGGTGACTATTGAAAAACTCAAAGATTTTCGTGGCTACTTTATCGTGGTGGCATTCGTCGTCGCGGCTATTTTGACCCCCCCTGATGTGGTTTCGCAACTCGCGCTTGCTGTGCCAATGTGCTTGCTCTATGAAATTGGCATTTGGGCTTGCGTGTTTTGGGTGAAGCCCAAAAAAGCAGAAGAGCCCGAGGAAGACGCTACTGCTTCATTTTAGGTTTGGGTCTCGTGCCAGGCGTGACGCTCAAATCCAGCGCTTTTCCATTGCGCACAACTTGAATCGTTATAGGCGCGCCTGGTTTTTGTCCAGCAATCGCCGCGATGGCTTGTACGGTATTCCCCACGTTCTTACTTGCCACACTGACCAAAATGTCGCCCGCCTTAATGCCTGCTCTGTCTGCGGGGCCGCCTTGCATCACGCCTGTAATGACCACCCCCGCTGTATCACTAGAACCTGCTGCGGGTTTAATTTTTAGGGCTTCGGCGATTTCAGGTGTTAAATCTTGCGGCTCCACACCTATCCATGCGCGTGTGACGGAGCCGTCTTTCACGATGTCTTGCAGCACTTGCTTGGCAAGGCTCACGGGGATGGCAAAGCCAATCCCAAGCGAACCGCCCGAACGTGAATAAATAGCGGTGTTGATACCGAGCAAATTGCCATTCACGTCCACCAGCGCGCCCCCCGAATTTCCCGGATTAATGGCTGCATCGGTTTGAATGAAATTCTCAAAGGTATTGATACCTAGATGGCTACGACCCAACGCACTAACGATGCCGCTGGTGACGGTTTGCCCCACACCAAATGGATTGCCGATGGCCAGCACCGTATCACCTACCAGCGCTTGGTCAGAGTTACCCAGCACGATGACAGGCAGCTTATCGAGCGTGATTTTGAGGACGGCCAAATCGCTCTCGGGGTCCGTACCAATCACTTTGGCCGTGGCACGGCGACTGTCGTTTAGGATGACTTCGATTTCGTCCGCGCCTTCCACCACGTGGTTGTTGGTCAGGATGTAGCCATCGCTTGACACAATCACACCGCTGCCCAGCCCCATTTGTTCTTGCTGCTCGCCACCCTGTGATTCGTCGCCACGCTTACCGCCAAAAAAGAATTGGAACCATGGATCACCCGACTTGCCAGCCACACGCCGTGTTTTGCTGGTGTTGATGCTGACCACGGCTGCAGATGCTTTTTTAGCTGCGGCTGCCAGTGAGCCTGCTGCAGGAGTGACTGTGCTAGAAGCGTTATTGGATGTGGCTTCCAGCAGTGATACCCCTCCCACGCTAGTGCCCACATGGGTTGCACGGCCTAGCCACTCTGGTTTGAGGGTGGCTGCAACAAAATAGAGCGCCAAAGCAACGGTGACGGTTTGCGAAAATAACAACCAAAATTTGCGCATGGAAATTCCCTAAGACAATGCAGTGTGAAAATGCTAAAGAAGGAATTATCGCCAATGACTACAGCTCACGAACTAGATAGATTTTTGAATACGCTTTTGCAGCCTGAGGGCTTCAAAGACTTTTGTCCCAACGGCTGGCAGGTGGAAGGCAAACGCGAGCTTAAAAAAATTGTCTCAGGCGTTACGGCAAGCCTTGCATTCATTGATGCCGCGATTACCGCCAACGCAGATGCGATCTTTGTGCACCACGGTTTGTTTTGGCGCGGTGAGACGCGCATCACTGGATGGATGCGCAAACGCTTGGGCAAACTGATAGAGCATGACATCAATTTGTTTGCTTATCATCTGCCGCTGGATGCTCATCCCACGCTTGGCAATAACGCGCAGCTGGCGAGAGTATTGAATCTGGCAGCAACACGACGATTTGGCGAGCAGGACATTGGCTGGCTGGGCACTAGCGATGCGGGCACATTTGACGTGCTTTGCGAGCGAGTGCAAACTAAGCTAGCACGTAGCATCACAGCGATTGGTGACGCGAAGCGTGCCGTCAAAAATGTCGCGTGGTGCACTGGAGGTGCGCAAGGGTACTTTGAGACTGCTATTGCGGCGGGTGCAGACGTGTACATTACTGGGGAAATTTCGGAGCCACAAGCACATTACGCACGTGAGATGGGTGTAGCCTACATCGCTTGCGGGCATCACGCCAGCGAGCGTTACGGCGCGCCTGCGGTGGCTGCGCATGCGGCAGAGCATTTTGGTTTGAAGCATGAGTTCATTGATATCGACAATCCCGCATGATGATGAATAGCAAGCCAATTGCCATCACGATGGGAGACCCCGCAGGCATTGGTCCTGAGATCATTGCCATGCTGTATTGTGACCATACGGCTGCCATGCAAAATACGGTGGTGTATGGTGACGCGGCTGTCATGCGCCGTGCGTGTGAGCTGGTGGGTATTCCAAGCGAAGCGATCCAAGTAATTCAAGCTGGTGAGCCGTTTGGTGTGGCTTCGTTGCCTGCCTATGGCTGCGTGTCAAGCGCTGCGGGGCTTGCAGCGACAAGGGCCGTGGAAGCAGCAGCCCATGCGGCTTTGCTAGGCGAGGTCAGTGCCATCGTGACTGCACCGCTGCACAAAGAAGCGTTGGCGCTGGCTGGTGTTCCTTACCCAGGCCACACGGAAATGTTGCAAGCGTTGTGCGGAAATCCGTCTGTGCGCATGATGTTAGCGAATGACGAATTGCGTGTAGTACTGGTGAGTATTCATGTGCCACTACGCGAGGCTTTGGATTCACTGAGCACGGACGGGATCGTTGAAACGATTCAAATCGCGCACAATTTTTTAATGCGGACGGGTATCCAAAATCCACGCATCGCGGTCGCAGGAATTAATCCTCATGCGGGTGAGAGAGGTCTTTTTGGACGCGAGGAGTTAGACATCATCACGCCAGCCATAGATGTCGCCAAGCGCCTAGGGATAAGGACTAGCGGCCCTTTTGCGCCAGACACGATTTTTATGCGTGCTCGGCGCACGGCGGTGCAAGATGAGTTTGATGTGGTGATTGCGATGTACCACGACCAAGGATTGATTCCTGTTAAGTACTTAGGACTCGATGCTGGCGTTAACGTCACATTGGGCCTGCCTATCATTCGCACCAGCCCCGACCACGGCACCGCGTTTGATATTGCGGGCACAAAAAAAGCAGACCCACGGGGTCTGCTTTATGCCTTGCAAAAAGCAAGGGAGTTTGCGAGCTAGTGATTACTTCTTGAGGCTATCGCGAATTTCACGCAAGAGTGTGATGTCTTCGGGAGTTTTGGCGGGCGCTGGTGCGGGTTCAGCAGCCTTCAGGCGATTCATTTGCTTGACCATCATGAAGATGATGAAAGCCAAAATAGCAAAGTTGACGGCGACAGTGATGAAATTGCCATAAGCAAACACAGGCACACCAGCCTTTTTGAGTGCATCTAGCGTATTGACAGTTCCAGCGGGCACATTGCCAAGCACGACGAAGAGGCTAGAGAAATCGAGTTTGCCAAAAATAGCGCCCACAAGCGGCATGATGATGTCTCCAACCAGCGAGTCAACAATCTTGCCAAATGCGCCACCGATGATGACACCAACGGCTAAATCCATGACATTGCCTTTGAGGGCAAAGGCTTTAAATTCGCTTGCAATACTCATCAAAATACTCCTTAAATCAAAAATGAAGTGTGCAGTTTAATAGTAAATTAATGCTGAAGTATCTTATTTAAGAACTCTTTGGTGCGCGCTTGACGATTTTCTGGATGATTAAAAAACTCATCTTTTGAGCAGTCTTCTAAAATTTTCCCACCCACGTCCATAAAGATCACTCGGTTACTGACTTTGCGTGCAAAGCCCATTTCATGCGTCACCACCATCATCGTCATGCCTTCGTTGGCAAGGCTCATCATCACGTCCAGTACCTCGCCCACCATTTCTGGGTCAAGCGCTGAGGTAGGCTCGTCAAACAGCATGACGATAGGATCCATGCATAAGGCGCGGGCAATGGCGACGCGCTGCTGCTGACCACCCGAGAGTTGCCCTGGAAACTTGTCTTTGTGCGCCAATAAACCTACGCGATCAAGGTATTTGAGACCTTTAGCCAACGAATCTTCAGCGGAGCGCCCGAGCACTTTGGTTTGTGCAATCGTTAAATTTTCGGTGACTGAGAGGTGTGGGAAAAGCTCAAAGCTTTGAAAGACCATACCAACGCGTGCGCGTAGTTTGGGTAGATCGGTGGCTTTGTCATGCACAGCTGCACCGTCAACAAAAATCTCCCCCTGCTGGAAAGGCTCTAGTGCGTTGATAGTTTTAATGAGGGTGGACTTGCCTGAGCCAGAAGGTCCGCAAACCACGACAACATCACCCTTTTGGATGTTCACATTGCAGTCGTTCAGTACTTGCGTCTTGCCGTACCACTTGGAGACATTTTTGAGTTCAATCATGATGTATTTTCCTAACTGTTATGTATTTGATATTTAACGAATAATCTGGACTTTTTTCTGAATCTGTTGCACTAGTTTTGAGAGTGAGTAGCACATCACAAAATACACCACAGCTGCCAGTAAATAGGCTTCTATCGGGCGGCCTAAGTTTTTGCCTGCCGTCTCTAAGCCTTTGAGCAAATCGTTCGCACTGATCGCATAGACCAAAGATGTGTCTTGAAACAAGATGATGGTTTGAGTCAGGAACACGGGGAGCATATTACGAAAGGCTTGCGGTAGCACGACTAAACGCATATTTTGCCCATAGTTGAAACCCATTGCTTGCCCAGCAGCGACTTGCCCACGCGGTATTGATTGAATGCCAGCGCGAACAATTTCCGAGAAAAAGGCCGCTTCAAACGCCACAAACGTGACCATGGCGGAAATTTCTGCGCCAATGGGTTGACCAATCGCAAAAGGTATGAGTAGAAAGAACCACAAGAGCACCATTACCAAGGGAATGGAGCGCATGGTGTTGACGTAAGTTGATGCAATCAGTACTAGCGCTTTACTACTAGACATGCGCATCAGCGCCAGTACTGTACCTAGTGCGATACCGCCTACAGTTGCGATGATGGTAAGCCAAAGGCTGAAATAGAAGCCCTTGGTGACGTAAGGGCCAATCAATGCCCAATTAAAAAAGCCGAAGTCTATATTTCCCATGATGTTCTAGTCCTCTGCAATTAATGTGCGGCTGGGGCGCTGCTTGCACCCACAAAGCCTGGGACACGGGTTTTGACTTCAATCCAGTTCATCACGCGGTTAATCGTGAGCGCTGAAATGGCATAGAGCACCGTCACAGCCAAGTACATTTGTACAGGCTGAGAGGTTTCTTCGCCTGATTGGCGAGCAAAGAAGGTGAGCTCGGCAATCGACACAGCAAATGCAACGGATGAGTTCTTGACAATGTTCATCGCTTCGCTTGTCAGCGGCGGCATCACAACTCTCAGCGCCATCGGCATGAGCACTAAGCGATAGCTTTGGAAGGTAGAGAACCCCATCGCCATGGCCGCATAGCGTTGGCCTTTGGGGAGAGCTTCAATGCCAGATCTGACTTGTTCGCTAACCCGTGAGGACGTAAAGAAGCCAAGTCCAAGCACCACCATCACAACCGAAGGCACGCTTTTTAAGCTAGGAAATATCGCAGGAATGACGAAATACCAAATGAATAGCTGAACGATGACAGGAATGTTACGGAAAAGCTCGGTCCATAGTGTGCCAAGCCGGGCTAGCCATCGATTGGTTGCCGTCGTGGGCTGCAAAGTGCGTAAAGCGCCCATGAGGAGACCCATAACAAAAGCAACCACCATTGCACTCATGGCGACCGTTAATGTCCACCCCCACGCCGAGCCGAGCCAATTGAGGTAGGTTTGATCGCCGCCCTTGCCAAGGCAACCTTGGATGATGTCACCTGTGGTTGTCTCTTTGCAAAAAATTTCCCAGTCCCAAGCCATGATGTTCCTTTAAATTAAAAACCCTCGCGCAGGTAACTGACAGCGAGGGTCTTTGGGTTTACTAGGCAGCAAATTATTTCTTAGCGTAGTCTTCCATAGGCTTGTCGTTAGGGTTAGCCCATGCAGTCTTGGTGCTCTCAGACAATGGCAAGCCGACGCGCGCATTCTTTGGTGGAATTGGCTGCATGAACCACTTGTCCCATAACTTGGCTAAGTCACCTGATTTAGCCATATCTGCAATCGTGTCGTTACCAATTTTCTTGAGTGCAGCATCATCCTTACGAATCATGATGGCAATTGGCTCAACGGAGAGCACCTCGCCCACGATGCGGAAGTCGGCTGGCGTTTTAGCGTTAGCAATGTTGCCAGCCAAGATGGAGCCGTCCATTACAAATGCATCGGCGCGACCAGTCTCTAGCAACAAGAAGCTATCGGCGTGATCTTTGCCAAAAATTTCTTTGAAATCAACGCCTGTAGCACGCTCATGTTTACGCAGAGTTTGCACCGAGGTTGTGCCAGTTGTGGTGGCTACGTTTTTACCATTCAGTTGGTTAATCGTTGTAATGCCAGAGTTGGTTTTTACAGCAATACGTACTTCCTCAACGTAGGTGGTGTTCAAAAACGACACTTGCTTTTGGCGTGTGGCATTGTTTGTTGTCGAGCCGCATTCGATATCGGCAGTACCGTTTTCGACTAAAGGAATGCGATTGGCAGAAGTGACTGCAACGTACTTAGTCTCAAGCTTACGACCAGCAGCCTTTTCGACAGCAGCCACGATGCGTTGGCAAACTTCAACGTGAAATCCAGCGTATTTTCCGTCACCCAGTGTGTACGACAGCGAGCCAGAGGAATCGCGAACACCCATGGTGATAACACCAGTGGATTTCGCTTTTGCGATCGTGTCGTTAGCCTGCGCATGAACAATGCTGGTGCTCAGACCTGCGATCAGTGCGGCGCCCACAACGAGTGACATGATGGGGTTGAGTTTTTTCATCTTCAGACTTCCTATAAGAAATAAAAAAATTATTTTATGCAACAACCATAAACCTTGTTTGGGTGGAAACCCCTAGGTATAAAGCTATAATTTGACGCTTGGGGTGATTAGCTCAGGGGTAGAGCACTGCATTCACACTGCAGGGGTCGCAAGTTCGAAACTTGCATTACCCACCAAATTCTTTTTCTCTATTGAAGGCCAGCCATGACTTGGCACGCGCAGCTTCAACTCGAATATCAATTAGAAAACCAAAAAACCGTGTGCCGTCATGTGCACACGGGGCCTTTGCGTGTCTTGCAAAGCCTCTATCCAGAAGGGGATGCCGTTTGTCATAACGTGCTTGTTCACCCGCCAGGTGGTTTGGTGGGTGGTGACACATTAGATATTGATGTTCGTGTGGCGAGCGGTGCGCATGGGCTTATTACCACGCCAGGTGCCACACGCTTTTATCGTTCAGAGGGCGGCGCGGCACTGCAAAACACAGCGATCAAGTTGGGCGATGGCGCACGACTGGAGTGGCTACCCCTAGAAGCACTTTGCTACAGCGGATGTCTGGCGACCAATCGACTCGTGATGGATCTTGCGCCGAGCGCCGAATTGATGGGGTGGGATGTCACGGCAATAGGATTGCCGAATGCGAATTTGCCATTCGAGCAAGGCGAGTTTTTGCAGCACATCGAACTCAAAGATCAATGGTTAGAGCGCGGACGCATTGCTGCAAAAGATATGTTGCTCTTGAATGGCCCGCTGGGTTTGGCGGGACATCGCTGTATCGCCTCTCTTTTCTTTATCTCAGGTGTTCCCATCGCAAGACATCGTAAGGAACATGCTCTGGAAGCCACACGGGCTGTGGCCTCTAGCCATGCGCTTGCCAGTACCGTTGGCGTGACGAGCCCGCACCCTCAAGTGATTGTTGTGCGTGTTTTATCGCCCTTGGTTGAGTCTGCTATGGGATTACTACGCGCCATTCGTCAAGTTTGGCGTAGTGAATTGTGGGATCTGAAAAACGAGCATCCGCCCCGTATTTGGGCAACTTAAAAATAACCGCTTAAATCGCCACAAGGCTGCGAATATTCTTCGCTTGCATCTCACTGCCTGTGCCGCTGGCAATCACCGCGCCGCGTTCCATCACGACGTAGCTGTCAGCCAGCTCTTCAGCAAAATCGTAATACTGCTCGACTAGCACAATGGCCATATCACCTCGATCAGCCAACATACGGATCACGCGCCCAATGTCTTTGATGATGTTGGGCTGGATGCCCTCGGTGGGCTCATCCAAAATGAGGAGTTTGGGTTTAGCTGCCAAGGCGCGCGCAATGGCTAGTTGCTGCTGCTGTCCACCCGACAAATCGCCACCGCGCCGCGAGAGCATCTGCTTGAGTACGGGGAAGAGTTCAAACAGTTCGGCAGGAATAGGTGTGCCAGCGGATTTGTAAGCCAAGCCCATACGCAGATTTTCTTCAACGGTGAGGCGCGCAAAAATCTCGCGACCTTGCGGGACAAACCCAATGCCCGCTCTAGCGCGGTCATACGAGGTGGCGTTTTGAATGGGATTGCCATCAAAGCTAATAACGCCCGCGCGAATGGGCACAAGCCCCATCAAGCTTTTGAGCAGCGTTGTTTTGCCCACGCCATTACGTCCCAGCACGACGGTCACTTTTCCCAGCTCGGCGGTGAAGCTGACGTCACGCAGGATGTGCGAGCCGCCATAGTATTGGTTGATATTGGATACGTTGAGTATGGAATTCATCGCTCTATCGCCCCAAATAAACTTCAATGACTCGTTCATCAGATTGCACTTGATCGAGTGAGCCTTGCGCCAAAACCGAGCCGTCGCACAGTACCGTGACGATGCCAGTATCACCGCTAATGGCTTTGATAAAACTCATATCGTGCTCCACCACCATCAAAGAGTGTTTGCCCTTCAAGGTTAAGAAAAGCTCTGCGGTGCGAGCGGTTTCTTCGTCCGTCATGCCCGCCACAGGTTCGTCGAGTAGCAAGAGTTTAGGGTCTTGCATGAGCAACATGCCAATCTCTAGCCACTGTTTTTGTCCATGACTTAAATTACCTGAAAGCCTTGTTTGTTCTGGGCTTAGGTGGATAGTGTGCAGAATTTCAGCAAGCCTATCGCTTTGCAAACTATCTAGCTTAAATAGCATGGAGGATTTGACTGATTTATCAGTTTTAAGCGCCAACTCTAAATTTTCGAATACCGTCAATTGCTCAAACACCGTTGGTTTTTGAAACTTTCTACCAATCCCCATCTGCGCAATGTCCGCTTCTTTGTAACGCAGCAAATTAATTGTGCTGCCAAAGAAAACCGTACCCGAGTCGGGACGCGTTTTGCCTGTGATGATATCCATCATCGTGGTCTTGCCTGCACCGTTAGGACCAATAATGCAGCGTAGCTCGCCAGGGGCAATATCGAGCGATAAATTGTTAATGGCTTTGAAGCCGTCAAAGCTGACATTGACATCTTCCAAATACAAAATTCGACCGTGTGCAATGTCCACTTCGCCTAGTTTGTGCATGCGAGAAAACCCAGCACCGCGTCCACCCGATTCGGTTTGTCCTTGCTTTTGCTTGGCCTCTAGCTTGGCGTGCGCCTCGGCTAGCTCCGTGCCTTTCGCCATCAAGTCGGGTGTCATGCGCCGCTCCTACTTGCAATTTTTGCTTGTATTTTTTTAACCAATCCCACAACGCCATTGGGTAAAAACAACGTCACACCAATAAACAGAGCGCCTAAAAAGTAGAGCCAAAACTCGGGAGCCGCCACAGTCAGCCAACTCTTCGCGCCGTTCACAATAAAAGCGCCAACGATGGGGCCAATTAAGGTGGCGCGCCCACCGACTGCCGCCCATACGGCCATTTCAATCGAATTGGCGGGTGACATCTCGCCTGGGTTAATGATGCCGACTTGAGGCACATAGAGCGCACCCGCTATGCCACACATCACGGCGGAGATGACCCAGATGCTTAGCTTGTAGCCAATGGGGTTGTAGCCCGAAAACATCACGCGGGTTTCGGCATCGCGGATTGCTTGCAGCACACGACCATATTTGCTTGTGACCAACCAACGGGCAAACAAAAAGAAACCGAGCAAGGTAAGTCCCGTTAAAACAAAAAGCGTCATGCGCATAGACGGCGTGGCAATCGGGATGCCTGCAATACGCTTGAAATCGGTAAAGCCGTTGTTGCCGCCAAAGCCTGTTTCATTGCGGAAAAATAGCAGCATGGCGGCGAAGGTCATGGCCTGCGTAATGATGGAGAAGTACACGCCTTTGATACGTGAGCGGAAAGCAAAAAATCCAAACACAAATGCAATCAAACCCGGCACAGCGACGATCAAAATTAAAGTCGCGACAAAGCTATCCGAGAACGTCCAGTGCCACGGCAAAGTCTTCCAATCAAGGAATACCATAAAGTCCGGCAGGTTGCTTTTGTAGTTACCGTCCGTGCCAATTTGGCGCATGAGATACATGCCCATCATGTAGCCGCCCAGTGCAAAAAATACACCATGACCTAGGCTCAAAATACCTGTGTAACCCCAGATCAAATCCATGGCGAGTGCGCAAATCGCGTAGCACATGATCTTGCCAATCAGCAAGACGGCAAAGTCGCTCATGTGGAAAAAACTATCCGCGGGAACAAGCAAATTGAGCACGGGCGCGATCACGCCAATGATGATCAATGCAACAAAGAAAGCGCTCCAACTTTTGCGAGACATGAGTGTCATAGTTCGGCGCTCCTGCCCTTCATGGCAAAAATACCTTGCGGACGTTTTTGAATGAAGATGATGATGAAGACCAGCACGGCAATTTTGGCGAGTACTGCGCCCGCAAATCCTTCTAAGAATTTACCCAAAATGCCAAGCCCAAGCGCAGCGTAAACCGTACCAGCTAGCTGTCCTACGCCGCCGAGTACCACGACCATAAAAGCGTCCACGATGTAGCTTTGCCCAAGGTCAGGTCCTACGTTGCCAATTTGGCTGAGGGCACAGCCAGCAAGGCCTGCAATGCCAGAGCCCAGTGCAAACGCATAAGTGTCAATACGGGCAGTGTTCACGCCCATGCATGCTGCGATAGGGCGGTTTTGCGTCACGCCGCGCACAAAAAGCCCAAGCCGTGTTTTGCCAATGAGAAATGCCATGCCGAGTAGCACGGTTGCGGCGAATGCAATGATGATGATGCGATTCCAAGGTAGTTGTAAATTGCCCATCAAGGTGATGCCACCGCTCATCCAGCTGGGGTTTTCAACGCCAACGTTTTGGGCGCCAAAAATCGTGCGTACGAGCTGCATCAACATCAGGCTAATCCCCCAAGTGGCGAGCAGCGTCTCTAGCGGACGGCCATACAAAAAGCGAATCACGCTGCGCTCCAAAGCCGCGCCGACTAAAGCTGCGGCTAAGAAGGAGACGGGCACAGCTGCTAACAAATACCAGTCAAATGCGCCTGGCAGGTATTTTTGAAATATGCCTTGCACCACATAAGTGGCATAAGCGCCAATCATCATCAGTTCGCCATGCGCCATGTTGATGACGCCCATCAGGCCGTAGGTAATCGCAAGGCCGAGCGCAACGAGCAGCAGGATTGATCCAAGGCTGATGCCTGAAAAAATAGCGGCGAGTCGCTCGCCCCATACAAGGCCTGCTTCAACAGTGGCTAGCGCCGACTTCAATGCCGCTTTCACAGCGTCGTCGGACTCTGTTTTGAGGCGCTCTAGGATGGCCGTTTTTGTCGTAGGGCTATTGCTAGAGGCCAATAACTGCGCGGCCTCTAGGCGCTTTTTTGTGTCCAAGCTGCTGAGTAAGACGACGGCGCGAACCATGCCAAGTTCCGCCTTGATT
>JANPAY010000411.1:0-2752 GCA_031430155.1 Comamonadaceae bacterium | reverse complement strand
GACAAACCCTTGCTGGGTAAGGTCTACATCCGGGCTGATGAGTACAAAGGGCGTGACATCCGAGTGGCTTACATTTGGGTTAATCTACAGGCCGTGCAAGACCGAAAGTCGGGCGACAAACCGGTCTTGATTCAAGTAGCGGAAACGCTAGAGAAACGCTCCACACTGGCAACTGAAATTATCAAAGGCGTGATGTTGCCTCAGTTGCTAATGCTGCCTTTGGTCGTGCTGCTCATTTGGCTGGCGCTCATACGTGGCACCGAGCCCATTAAAGAGCTGGAACAACGCATCCGCCAGCGTAAAAGCGACGATGTCAGCCCACTTGACCTAGCCGATGTGCCGCGTGAAGTCTCGCCGTTGATTGCTTCTGTCAACGACTTATTGGCAAGACTCAAAGACTCCATGCTCATTCAAAAGCGGTTTTTAGCGGATGCCGCGCATCAGCTAAAAACACCGCTTGCTGGACTACGTATGCAGGCCGATTTGGCACTACGCGAAGGCGTGAGCACGGAAGAGCTAAAACACTCGCTGAAACAAGTGGGGCGATCTAGCGTTCGCGCCACGCGTACGGTCAATCAACTCTTGGCATTGGCACGGGCTGAAGCAACGGGCAGTGAGGTCGCAAAAACGCAAATTAATTTGGAACGTATCGTTATAGAAGCCGTGCGTGACGCATTACCCCAAGCTTTGGATAAACGTATGGATTTAGGTTTTGATGACAGCCCTACCGTCCGTGACAGTACCATGATGGGCAATGCGGTACTACTCAAAGAGCTGGTTCGCAATTTGTTAGAAAACGCCATTCACTACACACCCGAGCGAGGTGTGATTACGGCGCGGGTGCTCCAAGACCACTACAGCGGCGCACTCTCGCTGCAAGTGGAAGACACAGGCCCTGGCATTCCTGCGGCAGAGCGCGAGCGCGTCTTGCAGCCGTTCTACCGTATCAATGACTCGCTGAGCAACGCAGTCGATGGCTCTGGGCTTGGCTTAGCCATCGTGCAAGCCATTGCAAGGCAGCACCAGGCCACAGTAGTGGTGGAAGATGCGCATCCGTCTCAAGAGTCCGTCGGTACGCGATTTACGATCCAGTTTGAAACACATTCAACTGCAAGCGCTCACGCGTGATCACTTCGGCCACGCTTGGATGCGCCGCGACCATTTGAATATGTGCCCACAGCGCTGCATTGTTCGCGGTTGGATCAATGCCTGCCATACCGCCCCAGCGCGTGAGCGTGAGGCAATATAAATCAAGTGGGCTGATTGCAGAGCCCAATAGATACGTGGCTTGTTGTGCATTTTTTGCTTGGACCATGGCATTGAGTTCTGCCAACTGCGCGTCAAATAGTTTGCGATTGAATGCGCCCAAATCGCCGTAAATAGCCGCGTTATCGGTAAACTTTTGCGGCATAAAAATATGCGTGAATGTCGGATGCACAGTGTTGTTCATCCACGCCAAAGTGGACATCGCACGCGCCTTGGCAAGCGGCTCTGTTGGCAAAAAATTCGCCACTGGAAACACATCATTTAAATAGCTAATGATCGCCACGATTTGCGTGAGCGCAACAGGTGAATCTGACTCAGGATTGACAACAAGCACTGGCACTTGCCCGCGTGGATTAATGGCTTTGTAATCGGCCGAGTTTTGTTCATCCTTATGCAGTTTCACCATCGCGGGCTCGAAGTCAGCCCCTGCGATTTGTAGCATGGCATGCGGCACAAACGAACACGCGCCTGGCGAGAAATAGAGTTTGAATTTCATAGAAATTACTTCGCGACCTTCTTAGCAGCAACTTTCTTGGCGGGTGCTTTTTTAGCCGCCGTTTTCTTGGCTGCGACTTTCTTGGCTGGTGTCTTTTTCACCGATACTTTTTTAGCGACAATTTTTTTCGCTGGTACTGCCGTCTTCGCTGCTGCCGTTTTTCGCGGTGGAAACTTCCTCGCACCTTCTGGTCTTGGCTCAAACTCAAAGGAGACTTTCCCATCTTCTTTATTCCAAGCGAGGAATGCTTTGAAGCCGCGCCGCGTTCGCATCGAGACAAACTTGTCGAGCAAATCAGTCTTGCCAGTTGCCAGCAATTTCGCCATTTGCTCGGGCTCAACGGGTTGCTGCAAGATGATGCGACCGCTCTTGAAATCGCAGCTGGGCGTGGCTTGCGTCATGGTTGGAATCGTTTTTTCGCAGTAGTAACTAGAGCCCAGCTCAAACACACCGCTACCGCATTTAGGACAAGCCCCCAAACTGGTTTTACCACTTAAATCTTGTAGCTCACCGCTCTCTGCCGCTTCTTTAGCCGCATCACCGAAGTCAAATTCAAGTTTGAAATTATTCGTCTCTTCGTCTTTGACCAATGCCAACTCAGCCACAAAGGGCCAGCCCGCTTTGGATCGGAAACCTTCCAGTGGTCCGATCTTTTGATCGCGTAAAAATTGATCCGCTTCTGCCAATTCGAACGTGCGACCTGCTGGGGTTTTGGTGAAGCTGAAACCGCATCCGCTTGCATCCCCCTCACCCTGCCCTCTCCCACTAGGGACGAGGGTTCCAGTGCATGCGTATCTGCGGTAATTTTCTTTGACGACACCACCGCAATTCGGGCAAGCTTGGGTGAGTGTTGAGTAGTCGCCTGGTACCGTATCGCGATCAAATGACTTGGCTTTTTGAACCATGCTTTGCGTCATCGCCGCAATCTCGCCCATAAAGGCTTCGCGTGACATGCGTCCGTGCTCCATCTCGGAGAGTTTGTATTCCCAC
>JANPAY010000410.1:0-3547 GCA_031430155.1 Comamonadaceae bacterium | reverse complement strand
ATTGAGCTGGAAGGAACCATCGGAGCGAGTTCAGCGCTGACGAATGGCGCTGACAAAATGATGCTTGAATACACCGCGCTGCGTGTCCTCAATGTCGAGACATTTGGCAAAAAAGATTTGCGCAATGTCGGCCCCTCCATCACTTACAAACTGCGCGACGCTGCGGGGCAAGCACGCGAGTTTCACAACTACATGCTCCCAATCAAGTTTGCGGATAGCGAGCCCGCAGTGCATCTGGTCGGTGTACGCGATACGCCTGCCGAATCTTTTCGCTATTGGCGCATACCGTCTGACGACAAGGGCAGTGTGAATGGTTTTTTGCGTCTTAGCCAAGTCGTGCAAAGCGCACCAGCCACGCAAGCAGCGATTCAGCGCTATTTAGCCAAAGCAAGTGACCCCACAAAGCCTGATATGAAAGCCGCGCTGCAGCTATCCGCCGAGCGCGTGATGTCGTTGTTTGCTGGACGGGACGGCCTTGAATCCAGCGGCTTGCAAGGCATTGCAGATTTCTTAGAAAAAAACGTACCCGAAGACCAACGCATTAAAACCAGTGAAGTGCTGATTCGTATTTTGAATGGCGTACTGTACGAGCTCGCTGCGCCAAGCGTGATTGCAGCTGATGTCAGAGACCAACCCGATTGGCTCAATCAAGCCGTACTCGCGCTGTCAGATGCCAAGGCGTATCCCGCGCCCATGATCTTTCAGCTCAAGGACTTCACGCAAGTGCAAGCCAGCGTTTTCCAAGTTGCCAAAGCGCCTGGCCAAACGATCGTGTATACGGGCGCGGTGTTGCTCATCGTTGGCGTCTTTTTTATGCTCTTTGTGCGTGAACGGCGCGTGTGGGTCTTCGTGAAGCCCAATCTAGATGGGGCTTCCGAGGTATCGACAGGCTCTCATATCAGCATGGCTTATGCCACCAATCGCAAAACCATGCAAAGCGATCAGGAGTTTGAGCGCTTGATTTCGCAACTCAAACAAACTTAGCGTATGAAAATCCTGTCATTGATTCCCCCGATGACGCAGCTCAATACGCCTTACCCGAGCACGGCGTATCTCACGGGGTTTTTGCGCTCACGCGGTTTTGAGGCTGTGCAAGAGGACCTAGCGCTGGCGCTGGTTTTAAAGCTCTTGTCTAAAGAGGGCTTAGCCAATACCCACAAGGCTTGCGAAGCAATATTGGCTGGCAAGCCACAGCAGGATTGGCCTAGCACGTTGCACTCGTTCATGGATCAGTCCGCCAGTTACGCCTCCACCATTGATGCAGTGATTCGGTTTTTGCAAGGCGGGGACTCTACCTTGGCGCACCGCATTGGCGCTCGTGGTTTTTTACCCGAAGGCCCGCGCTTTGATTCGTTAGACGCCTATGCCGAGACGGACGGCGCTGACCCGCTCGCTTGGGCGTTTGGAGCGCTCGGAGCACAAGATCGTGCACGGCACATTGCGACGCTGTATTTAAATGACTTGGCAGACGTGATCAAACACGCCGTCGACGCGCGGTTTGAGTTTGTACGTTACGCCGAAAAATTAGCCGCTAGCCAAGCCACGTTTGATCCGTTGGCCGAGGCGCTGGCGGCACCACACAACTTAGTTGACGTTACCCTTGAGGCACTGACGCTCGCTGCGATTGCACATCACCAACCTGAAATGATCGTGATTTCGGTGCCTTTTCCAGGCGCGGTTTATGCAGCGTTTCGCATCGCTAAAACGATTAAGGAAGCAATCAAACGAATGCATCCAAACATCAAGCTAGTGCTGGGCGGTGGCTTCGTCAATACCGAGCTGCGCGAACTCTCCGAGCCTCGCGTGTTTGACTACTTCGATTACGTCACGTTAGATGCGGGCGAGCGCCCACTCTTGGCACTCATTGAGCATCTGCAAGGCAAACGCTCTGCGCAAAGATTGGTGCGAACCTTTCATAGAGTGGATGGCATCGTGCAGCACACCAATTTCGTCGAGCCCGATATTGCCTTTGATGACGTAGGCACGCCAACGTGGGATGGCTTGCCGCTTAGCAAATATCTCTCGCTGTTAGACATGCTAAATCCTATGCATCGGCTGTGGAGTGATGGGCGTTGGAATAAGCTCACCGTCGCGCACGGTTGTTATTGGAAGAAGTGCAGCTTTTGTGATGTGAGCTTGGACTACATCTCGCGCTACGACGCAGCAAGCGCCGAAACGCTGGTCAATCGCGTGGAAGAAATTGTTGCCGAGACAGGACAAACGGGCTTTCATTTAGTCGATGAAGCTGCACCGCCAAAATCGCTCAAAGCCTTTAGCCATGAGCTCTTGCAGAGGAACACCAGTATTTCGTGGTGGGGCAATGTGCGATTTGAAAAATCGTTCACGCCTGATCTGTGTAACTTGATGGCTGACAGCGGTTGCATTGCCATTTCGGGTGGTTTAGAAGTCGCGTCAGACCGCCTTTTGAAGCTGATGAAGAAGGGCGTATCGGTCGCGCAGGTTGCCCGTGTGACCAAAGCGTTTAGCGACGCAGGTATTTTGGTTCATGCCTATTTGATGTATGGCTTCCCCACGCAAACCGTGCAAGACACGGTGGATAGTTTGGAGTACGTGCGGCAGCTCTTTGCGGCAGGCTGTATTCAGTCAGGCTATTTCCACCGCTTCACCTGCACCGTGCATTCGCCTGTGGGCTTGAATCCAGCGGACTACGGTATCACGCTGCAGCCCTTACCAGATGTGGCTTCTGGCAGAGTATTCGCTAAAAACGATGTGCAGTTTGATGACCCCACAGGTGTGGATCACGATACGCTGGGTGTCGCGCTCAATAAGGCGCTTTACAACTACATGCATGGCATTGGTTTAGAGACCAACGTGCGCCAGTGGTTCGTGCAGCGTGTGCCGAAGACCACGGTGGCGAAAGATTTTATTGAGCGGGCGCTAGGCTAAATCACTCAGGCGTGATGCCCGCCAATTTGACCCAACCTGCCCATTTTTTAATTTCAGCATCAATCAACTTGGCAAGCTGGGCCGAGTCTTGCACGTCCATGTCGATGCCTGCATTGCCCAGCTTTTCGCGTACATCGGGTTTAGCCAGCACGGCACGAAGCGTTGTTTCTAACTTTTTTGCAGCGTCAGCTGGAATGCCTGCTGGCGCCATGATGGCAAACCATGCGCTCACGTCATAGCCCTTTACCGTATCGGCAATGGACGGCACAGTGGGCGCTTTACCTGCACGGAAAGTGGTTGTGACGCCAAGGCCACGCAAGTTGCCGCCTTTGATTTGCGTCATGGCGTTGCCTACATCGGCAAAAGCAAATTGAATTTGCCCACCGAGTAAATCCGTCATCGCTTGCGGAATACCTTTGTAGGGCACGCCCAGCGCGTCAAAGCCGCCAAGGTTAGACACGAGTGCGCCCGAGACTAGAGAGCCTGACGAGCCGTGACCGTACGCTAATTTATGTGTTTTGGCATAAGCCACAAATTCCTTCATGTCCTTGGCTGGAAAGTCGGGTTTGACCATCAAGATAAATCCTGTGCCGCCAATTTTGCCAATCGGGGTGAAGTCTTTGACGGGGTCATAGGGAAT
>JANPAY010000409.1:0-7933 GCA_031430155.1 Comamonadaceae bacterium | reverse complement strand
GCCGTGGTGCAGGCCGCGCGAAGCACGCAAACGCCGCCACTCGTGCTGTTGAAGCGGCAGGTGCGATTGCAAGCGCTTATCAATTCCATTGGCAGCGGTTTTTGTTTGAGGCCATGCCAACGACCCCTTTGTCCGCTCGTGCGGACATTTCCCCTACTGCCACAGGGGCAACTAAAACCAAACTCATCCAGCTTCCCGTTGCAACCGTTCGTGCGTTCTCGATTGATGACTCGGCTACCACCGAAATTGATGATGCACTGTCGGTGCAAGGCCTTGGTACAGCGGAGATCACGCTTGGCATTCACATTGCTGCGCCAAGCCTTGGTATTTCGGTGGATGATGCCGTGGACAAGCTGGCTCGCTCCAGACTATCGACCATTTACATGCCAGGGCAAAAGATCACCATGCTGCCAGACGCATTGGTGCAGCCGTTTACCCTGCAAGCAAGCGCCAACTTGGAAGATGCGCGTCCTGCCGTGTCGCTCTACGTCAAATACGACGCTACGACCTTAGCTGTCAAAAGTTTCGAGACCAAAATTGAGCGCGTCCCCGTCGTTGCCAATTTGCGCTATGACCAAATTGACCATATCGTCACGGCTGGCTGGCTCGGTGATTCATCCATCACAACTGCCGATACACCGCCTGAAGTGGCCGACTTGCGTCCTGAACTCTCCTGGCTTTTCACGCTGGCGACAACCTTGAAAGCGCAGCGCGAGTTGGTGCGCGGCAAACCTGAAACATTTAATCGCCCCGATTACAGCTTCAAGCTGGACAAGGCTGACGGCGTAGAGATTCAAGGCGATGAGCGCGTGGAGATCATCCCTCGCGTTCGCGGCGCGCCGCTCGATCTCATTGTGGCGGAAGCCATGATTGTGGCCAATAGCACCTGGGGCGCATGGCTTGCTACGCTTGGCGTGCCAGCCATTTATCGCTCGCAGGCCTCACTGGGCTTTGGTGTCAAAGTGCGCATGGGTACCAAAGCCTTGCCGCATGCGGGTATTGGCGTGCCAGCGTATGCGTGGAGCACCTCGCCGCTGCGCCGCTACACCGACCTCGTGAACCAGTGGCAAATCATCGCTGCCGCCCAGCACGGCGCTACTGCCGCGTTGGCTGCGCCGTTCAAACCCAAGGATGCCGCGCTGTTTTCTATCATTGCCAGCTTTGAAGATGCGTACGCTAACTACAACCAATTCCAAAATACGATGGAGCGCTATTGGACACTTAAAGCGGTGCAGCAGCGCGGCATGACCGAGCTCACGGCTACGGTGATGAAAGAGGGTCTCGCGCGGGCGGATGACCTGCCGCTGGTGCTGCCTGTGCTGGGAGCGAAGGAGCTGCCACGCGGTGCGCACATTCGCGTGCGACTGGGCGAGATCGACTTCATCGCACTGGAATTAACCGGTACGCTGATTGAGAGATTGGATTTTGATGCGCGTGATCCAGATGCCAAACCAGCCATGGAGGAGGACGGTGAGGATGAAGCGCCACTGGCGACTGTCGCGATTGCCATGGATGTGAACGAAGAGCAAGCGCCTTGAAATATTTGACACGACTCTCCACCCTGCAAATTGCCATTGGCGTATCAGCGCTCATTCATGTGCTGCTGATCACCGTGCGATTTGTGAACCCCGAAGGTTTTAACCGCGTGTTCAAAGATACGCCGCTCGAAGTCATCTTGGTCAATGCCAAAACCAGTGAAAAATTGGATGACTTAAACGCGCAAGCACAAGCAATTGCGCAGTACCGTTTAAATGGTGGAGGTGAGGCCGATAAGGGTTTAGCGAGCAGTCCTATGCCTAGCAGTCAGGTCACGGATATGGGACTGGCTGCCGAAGAGGCGCAGTCGCAAATCGAGCAGTTGCAAGCGCAGCAAATGCGCATGCTGGCGGATATCAAAGACCAAGTATCGCGGCTACCTAAGCCAGACCCCAAAATTGTCAAAACGGCTGACAAAGCCGAGCAAGAAAAAAAACGCAAGCAATTGCTCAAGCTACTGGCGGCGATTGAGAAACGGATTAATGAAGAAAATGCGAAACCTAAAAAACGCTACATCAGCCCTGCCACACGGCAAGAAGCGTATGCGCTCTATTACGACGATCTGCGCCGCAAAATTGAACGTGTGGGAACAGAGAATTTTCCAACGGCTGCGGGGCGTAAGCTCTATGGTGAACTCAAGATATTAATGACGGTCAATTTCGACGGAAAAATCGTCAGCACCGAAGTCGTCAACGGTGGTTCGGGCGATAAGCAGCTAGATCGCCGCGCACAAGCGATTGCGCTGCAAGCCTCACCGTTTGGCACTTTTACCCAAGCGATGAGGCGCACAGCCGATCAGTTGGTCGTGGTGTCGCGTTTTCAATTCACCAAAGACCAAGTGCTAGAGACGACCTTGGCGGCGCAGTGATGAAAAAACGCTTCATTCGTTTTAGTCTTCTGCTCTTAATCGGCGTGCTGGCGTTGCAGGGTTTTTTCTTGACGCGTATCGTGATGATGCGCTGGATTGATCCTGAGTCCAGTAGTTTTGAGCGCAGCAGCGTCTATCAGATAGCCGCCACAAAACCGCAGCCTTGGGCGTTTGGTTGGCGGCAAACGTGGGTGCCTTATGAGCAGATCAGTAAGAACTTGAAGCGCGCCATCATTGCCTCCGAAGATGCCAGCTTTACCGACCACGACGGGGTGGATTGGGGCGCCATTGAGAAGGCGTGGGACAAAAATAAAAAAGCAGAGAGGCTTGCCGAAAAAAATAAACCACGCAAATCTTCGCAAGCCACGCAAACAAAAGCGCCTAAAACAGTGGGGGGCTCCACGATCACGCAGCAATTGGCTAAGAATTTATTTTTAAGCGGCGAGCGCACCTATCTTCGCAAGGCGCAGGAATATGTGCTGGTGGTGATGCTGGAGACGGCACTCTCGAAAGAGCGCATCTTCGAGATTTATCTCAATCACGTCGAGTGGGGTGAGGGCGTGTTTGGTGCGGAAGGCGCTTCGCAATACTACTTTCGCAAAAGCGCAGCCAAGCTAGATGCGTATCAAGCGTCGCTTTTGGCCGTGATGCTGCCACGCCCTAAATATTTTGAGCGCCGTATTCATACCTCCGAGTATTTGCAAAGCCAAGCTGGGACGGTGCAAGCCCGCATGGGCGGCGTGGATATCCCGTAAAGCCAAGCCATGAACATCATCACTGACCCTTGGTTTTATGCCGTCGCAATACCCGCCGTTTTTTTAACAGGTCTCAGTAAGAGTGGTTTCGCAACAGGTATAGGCTCGCTTTCTGTGCCACTTTTGGCGCTGGTTATTCCCGTGCCGCAAGCAGCGGCAGTCATGATGCCGCTGCTGTTTTTGGCTGATGTGATTGGCCTAAGAATGTTTAGACGCGAGTTTGATGCCAAGCTGTTGCGGTTTTTCTTGCCTTTTGGACTTTTGGGTATCGTCATAGGCACGCTGACTTTCAAGCTACTTTCAGCGCATCTGGTTGCAGGATGTGTGGGTGCTTTTACGCTCTTGTTTTTGGCGCAGCGTCTGTTTTTTCCACCCAAAGCAGACGCCAATCCACCACCACAATGGATGGGCGCCATTCTAGTCACGCTATCGGGTTTTACCAGTTTTATTGCCCATGCAGGCAACCCGCCTATGAATGCCTATGCACTGCCTTTGAAACTCAAACCCGTTGTTTTTGCGGCGACGATGGCGTATTTTTTCTTTGTGATTAACTTAGCCAAATGGATTCCGTATGCCTATTTGGGTTTGTTAGATCTGCGTAATTTTTGGACAGCGTTTGCGTTGATGCCAGTCGCAGCTATAGGCGTTTGGACGGGGCGAGCCTTGTCGCATCGAATCAGCCCAACGATGTTTTATCGTCTCATTTATTTTGGTATGTTTTTAAGCGGTAGTAAACTGCTTTGGGATGCTTTTTAGGTTGACAATCGAGGGCATGATTGATCTCGCCTACCTTCAACAAAATTACGCTTCGTTAGCAAACGTCTTCACGCAAAACCCTTTGCCATTTGCTGCTGCATTTTTTGCGGTCTATGTGCTGGTGACAGCGGCGTCGCTGCCTTTTGCAACCTTGCTCACACTGCTCGCAGGCGCATTGTTTGGTCTTTGGCCTGGCGTGCTTTTGGTGTCGTTTGCGTCTAGCCTTGGCGCGACGCTGGCGATGCTGATAGCCCGCTACTTTTTATCTAGTATGGTCTTGCGCAGGTTTGGCTCTCGCATGCATGTCATTAATCAAGGTATAGAAAAAGACGGCGCGTTTTATTTGTTTGCGCTTCGGCTCACGCCTGTCGTGCCGTTTTTTATCGTCAATTTGCTGATGGGGCTCACTAAAATTCGGGCCCTTACTTTTTATGGGGCAAGCCAGCTTGGGATGCTTGCGCTGACCATGGTATATGTGAACGCAGGCACAGAGCTTGCAAACTTGCACTCACTGGCAGGGATTGCCAGCCCCATGCTTTTGGGTTCACTGGCTTTGGCTGGGATCGCGCCACTGCTGCTCAAAAAACTCATGCCATGGATAACCGCCATACGTGCCAAGGCCAATATCTATAAGCCTTGGAAGGCCGTGCGTCCCAAAATATTTGACCGTAATTTGATCGTCATTGGCGGTGGCGCAGGTGGTTTGGTGTCCGCTTATATTGCCGCAGCAGTCAAAGCCAAAGTGACGCTGATTGAAGCGCACAAAATGGGAGGCGATTGTTTGAACTACGGCTGTGTGCCCAGCAAGGCGTTGATTAAAAGCGCCAAGGTCGCGCATCAAATGAAGCATGCCTCGCAGTATGGGCTGCAAGATACGAACACCGCGTTTAGCTTCAAAGCCGTGATGGCAAGAGTGCACGCGGTGATTGCTGCGATTGAGCCGCATGATAGCGTGGAACGTTACACAAGCCTTGGCGTCGAAGTGCTGCAAGGCTACGCAAAAGTTATCAATCCGTGGACGGTTGAGATTGTTTTGAATGACGGGGGTAAGCAAACGCTAACCGCGCGCTCCATTGTGATTGCCACTGGCGCTGCGCCTTTTGTGCCACCGCTTGCAGGCATTGAGACTTCAGGTTACTTGACCAGTGACACGCTATGGGATGCCTTCGCTAAGTTAGATGAAATTCCCAAGCGAATCGTCGTCCTAGGCGGTGGCCCTATTGGCAGTGAACTGGCGCAAGCCATGCAGCGCTTAGGCGCTCAGGTTACGCAAATTGAGATGGCAGATCGACTTTTGATTCGCGAAGATGCAGAGGTGTCTAGCTTTGCTAGAGCTGCTTTAGAAGCGGACGGCGTGCGCGTGCTGACAAGCCATAAAGCACTACGCTGCGTTGCACATGGCGATGTAAAAAGCATGGTTGTTGATACCAATGGTACGGAGTTAAATATCGAATATGACGCACTGATCTGTGCTGTCGGCCGATCAGCAAGGCTTGCTGGGTATGGCCTAGAGGAACTTGGCATTCCCACAAAGCGCACGATTGAAACGAATGAATATCTGCAAACCATCTATCCAAATATCTATGCGGCGGGCGATGTGGCGGGGCCGTACCAGTTCACGCACGTCGCCGCACACCAGGCTTGGTACGCAGCGGTAAACGCGTTGTTTGGCGATTTCAAAAAGTTCAAAGCAGACTACTCAGTCATTCCCGCGGCTACGTTCATTGACCCCGAAGTCGCGCGTGTTGGTTTGAGCGAACAGGATGCTAAGGCGCAAGGAGTGGCTGTTGAGGTCACAAAATACGGGATAGACGATTTAGACCGCGCCATTGCCGATAGCGCGGCTGAAGGTTTTGTGAAAGTACTTACCGTGCCCGGTAAAGACAAAATATTGGGCGTCACAATTGTGGGCAACAACGCCGCAGAGTTGCTTGCCGAATATGTGTTGGCCATGAAGCATGGCCTCGGATTAAATAAAATTTTGGGTACGATTCACACGTACCCCACCTACTCAGAGGCCAATAAATATGCGGCTGGTGAATGGAAGCGTGCGCATCAACCTGAACAATTATTGGCGTGGGTACGTCGCTTTCAGGATTGGCGGCGGGGTTAGCCTAAGCCTTTGCGAATCCAGTAACTGAGCGCATCGACCAGCACAACTAACGCTAGCATTGCCAGCAGCACTGAACTGGTCTCCGCCATTTGAAAAAGACTCATGTGGAACGACAGCATGGCACCCAGCCCCCCTGCTCCCACCACGCCCAGTACAGCAGCAGCGCGGATATTGTTCTCCCAGCGGTACAGTGTGTAGCTGACCAATTGCGGGATGATTTGAGGCAAGGTGGCGTAGCAAAAAATCTTGAATTCATTCACGCCGCTCGTCCGCAGCGCCATGGCAGGCGCGGCTTCAGCGTTCTCCAAGCTTTCAGCAAACAAGCGCCCCAGCACGCCGCTGGTATGTAGCGCCAGCGCCAATGTGCCGGCCATCGGCCCCAGACCCGCAGCGATCAAAAGTAGCGTTGCCCAAATGAGCTCAGGGATGCTGCGCAGGGCATTCAATGTGGCACGTGTGAAGCTACGAGCCACGCCGTTTTTGCTACTGGCAGGAAGTGCCAGCAGTAGCCCGAGCATCACCGCCAGTAACGTGCCCAGCGCCGACATGGCAAGCGTCTCAAGCGTTGCCCACCACAGCTTGTTTAAAAAAGTAATTTCAAAATTTGGCGTTAGCAATTCAGCGACAAAGCGCCCCATTTTTTGCGCAGCATCAAACGATAAAAATTTGCTCCACTGTAAATCCAACGACCAAAAACTGGCGATGGTGAGTAGCGCAATCAGGACGACATACCAACACGCTTTGCAACGCGCATCCCATAGCGGTGGCGGCAAGGCTTTCAAGATAGCCCCTCGCGGAAGCGGCTACTGGCGCGGTCTGCCAGCCATACGAGCAGCATAAACACGACCAGCATGGTGCTGACTTCGGAGCCGTTGAACATCTTCATCGAGGCATCCATTTGTTGCCCGAGTCCACCTGCGCCGACAAAGCCCAGCACAGCGGACGAACGAATGGCGCACTCCCATCGGTAAACCGTGTAGCTCGTGAGCTCTGCGGCACTCTGTGGCAAAAGGCCATAAAAAAACGCTTGCAAGCGTCCTGTGCCATTGCGCAGCAAACTGTGTGTCACGGCAGGATCGCTGGATTCCAAAATCTCGCCGTAAACCTTGCCTAGCATGCCCGTGTAGGTCAGTGCAATCGCCAGTACGCCAGCCGTAGGCCCCAGTCCGACGACGCGTACAAAGACCAGCGCCCAAATCAGCTCAGGCACGCTACGCAGCACAATCAGTAGCCAGCGTGCCGCAGTGCGAATGGCCACCGAGCCAATACCCATGCGGCCTGCAAGCCCACCGACCGATAGCACGCGAGCCGTAATGAGTGAAAGCGGAATCGCAAAAATCAGCGCGAGCGCAATGCCCGCCGTTGCCATAGCGACCGTGCGCCAAGTCTCACGCGCCACCATGAGCAAAAATTCTGGCTCTAACTTAGGTGGAAAAAAGTCGCTCAAGAATTTGAGTGTGGGTTTTAAGCTTTCTGCGGAAAACAGCGTCCAGACTTTGAATTCCGATAGCACCAACATTGGCCACAGCAGCACGGCGGCGGCGGTGATCCAAAAGACGCGCCCCAAGAATGCTGGGTCACGTCTTAATTTAATTGAGCTCATCGAGATGCTGGGCATACAAATCTTTGAGCCGCTCGGGCGTGACTTCTAGCGTCGGCAAATCAAACGCCAGCTCGCCATTTTTAAGTCCGATGATGCGCGGGAAATGCGCGAGTGCCATCTGCACATGATGCAGCGTTGCAACCAAGGTGATGCCTCGCTCGCTCGCATTGGTAGTTAAAGTTTTGATGGCTTGCTCGGCGCGTGTGGGGTCGAGTGCTGATAGTGGTTCGTCAATTAACCACAGCTTGCTATCCGAGACTAAACCTCTCGCAAGTCCGACCCGTTGACGCTCGCCACCCGAT
>JANPAY010000408.1:0-1517 GCA_031430155.1 Comamonadaceae bacterium | reverse complement strand
GCCGCAAAAAACAAGCGTAACCAGCTCTCATTTTTCCAGCAGAAGAATGCTCTGCACGCTGATGATGACCCGCGTTTAGATGAGGTGTTTTGGCGCTACCGCGCACGCAACTTCCCGCAAAGTTTGGATGGCGAAGAGCTTGCCGTGTGGCGTGAACACTGCCGCGCACGCTTGGTGGATGGCGCGGGAAATGCGCGAACGCTAAAGAGCTATTTTGAAGAGATAGATCAGTTGCAAGCCACATTGGATGAGGCTTCCGAGCCAAATATGGCTGGTAAGGCAGTGTTAGCAGGCCTTCGCGAATACGGCGATGGTTTGCGCCAACCGCTATCATGCTGACAATTAACTAAGGAGACGTGATGAAATCGCTTTTAACAGGCCTAGCCGTTTTGACTTTAGGACTAATACCCATGTCCACACCGTTGGCACAAAATCGAATCGACACCATCAGAGCAGATGCCCCTGCCCTAGCCGCTTACGGCACTCACAGCATTGGTGTGCGCACTTTGCAAGTTGTCAATCCCAATCAGATTGACGTACTGCAAATTGACCCGAAAGCTCCCAAACCAGCAGTGCTGCCGCGCTACAACCGCCCGATTACGCTAGAAGTTTGGTATCCCGCACAAGCAGGCGCAACGGGGAATACGGCTTTGCGCGCCTTGGTACGCGATGGCAAAACCGAAGTTGGCCTGCAAGGACGCGCGGTACGGGATGCTGCACCAGCGTCGGGCACGGCATTCCCACTGGTGATCATTTCGCATGGCTTCCCAGGCAACCGCTTTTTGCTTTCGCCTATTGCCGAAAACATTGCGTCTAAGGGCTACGTAGTCGCGTCGATTGACCATACGGATTCGACCTACGATGTCTTTACTAAAAATCCTCTTAGCTTTGCTTCCACACTCGTTAACAGACCGCTCGATCAAGTTTTTGTTTTGAACGCAATGGCGCGTCAATCAAAGGATTCAGCGTCGTTCTTAAACGGTCTTGTGGACGCTGAACGCAGCGCGGTCGTTGGTTACTCGATGGGTGGCTATGGCGCACTCATTACGGCTGGCGCTGGGGTGACGCAAAAAGCGGTGGATTCCGATGTCGCTCCTGTGATCGTCCCGCACGGCCTTTTGAGCGTGCATCTGGCGGGTAGCGCGTCGCAACAGGCTTTATTCGATAAGCGCATCAAAACGATTGTGGCGATTGCGCCTTGGGGGCACATCCGCGGCATGTTTGATGCGCAGACCGTGTCCAGTATCAAAGTCCCTGGGCTATGGTTGGCAGGATCGGTGGATGACGTCTCGGGCTACGACAACATTCGCGCTACGTGGCAAGGCGCAACGGGCGTTGACCGCACTTTGCTCACGTTTGAAAATGCCAATCACAATGCGGCTGCGCCCATGCCAGTCCCGTTAGAGGCACAAGCCGTTGACCTCAAGACGGGCGCGACGATGGCGAACCACTACATTGATGCGGTATGGGATAACGTGCGTATGAATAACTTGTCGCAGCACTACATCACCGCTTGG
>JANPAY010000407.1:0-3675 GCA_031430155.1 Comamonadaceae bacterium | reverse complement strand
AATTCATGGCAAAAGCAAGGCATTGATTGGGCGGACTACCCAGCGCTTAAAACTTGGTTTGACAAGATTACTGCGCGGCCCGCCGTACAGCGTGGCTGCAAGGTTTTGGCGGACTTACGCAAATAACTCTTTAGCGAAAACTTAAAAACAAAATACCCACATTGACGGCAAAGGCCGCTGTCCAAATGAGACTGCGCAAATTGCCAATACCCGCCACATACATCATGATGTAGAGCACCCGCAGCAAGACAAAAATCAGCGCCAAAATGTCTAGCCGCAGTTGAATAGCACCCAGCTGATGTGCAATGATGACCGCCGCAAAAAAGAACGGTAGCGCCTCAAATGTGTTCGCTTGCGCAGCGTTCGCTCTTGCGGCAAAACCTGTTTGCTTACCGAGCCAGGCGCGCGGATCAAGGTTGTCGTAACCACCCTCACGGCGTGGCTTGCCAAAGCCCGCTCTTTTAGCCAATCCTGCGCAAATGATGGGCAGCACGGCCATCGCCAACACACAGCCGTATGCAATTGTGAAATGTGCCATTTTGATCTCCTCGGTCCAAAAGTTATCGTCTATCGCTCATAGCATACGCAATCGTACCCAAGTCCACATACTCTAACTCACTGCCAGCCGGGATACCCCGTGCCAAGCGCGTCACTGCGATACCTTTGGCTTTGAGCGTTTGTGCAATCAAGTGCGCGGTTGCCTCGCCTTCGGCAGTGAAATTGGTTGCCAAAATCACCTCAGTCACGATGCCATCCATAGCGCGATTGAACAATGCCTGAACATTCAATTGCGCGGCTCCCACGCCGTCGAGTGGACTGAGATGCCCCATCAACACAAAATAGTAGCCCTTGTACGCGGCGCTGCGCTCTAGGGCAGATTGATCGGCTGGCGTTTCAATCACGCAAAGCTTGTTTGGATCACGCGAATCATCTGCGCACGTGCCGCATAGCACTCCATCACTAAATGTGTTGCAGCGCGTGCAGTGCATCGCCTGCGAGACCGCACCCGATAAGGCTTGCGAGAGACGCATCGCACCGCCTCGATCATGCTGTAGCAGATGAAATGCCATGCGGCTGGCGGACTTTTCGCCCACGCCTGGCAGCACACGCAAAGCGTCGATCAAGGCCGTCAAGCTTTGCATCAGGTGTGATTCTCTTTAAAACGGCAACTTCATGCCGCCTGGCAGGCTAGGCATACCTGCGGTGATCTTGCCCATTTTTTCGCTACTCGTGTCTTCGGCTTTTTTGAGTGCCGCGTTAAACGCAGCCGCCACTAAATCTTCCAGCATGTCTTTGTCGTCCGCCAACAGCGATGGATCAATTTGCACGCGGCGCACATCATGTTTACAGGTCATTGTGACTTTGACAAGGCCCGCGCCCGACTCGCCTGTCACTTCGATATTGCCAAGCTCCTCTTGCGCTTTTTTCATGTTGTCTTGCATGTTTTGCGCTTGTTTCATGAGCCCTGCGAGCTGTCCTTTGTTAAACATGTTCTTCCTTTTCCGTTGTATTGAATGAATTTATTTTGATGGGTTTGATCGAGTTCGGCACAATTTTCGCATCGAATTCTCGCATGAGTTGTTGTACGGTTGCGTCTCCCATGATGAGCGCCTCAGCGGCCGCTTGGAGTTCGTTAGCCGCTTTTGCCAAGCGCTTGGCAGGTGTATCCACCACGCTGCCCGATTGCACTTGCAACTTCGCGTTTGGCTCTATGGTTTGCAGTGCAGTTTGCAATTTTTCTGCATGCGCGGGATTGGCCAAAAGCGCATTATCAACTTGCAATGTCCACGTGTTATCGTTTTGCACAAGTAGCTGCGATTGCAACGCCAACTCACGCACTAAAGCGCCGATGGATTCGTTCGCGATCAAATGCTGCGTCGTTAGAAACCAAACATCGCCAAGCGGTGTGATCTCAAGCACGGGCATGGCCGGAGTCGGAACTTTTGGCGGCGTGGGGATTTCAGTTTTTGAGTCTACCAATGGTTCAGGCTGAATCCGAACTGGCACTGCTGCAGCCCTTACGGGGTCTGGCCTAACGACCGCCTGAGGCGGCGGCCTCTCCTCTAGCACTTCAGACTTTTTTGACGGCTCGGCGGCACTCCCATCAGCGGTTTTCTTTGGTTTGAAAGCAAGCAAACGTAGCAAAATCATGGTGAGCGCCGTGTATTCGTCACTGGCAAGTCCCAAGTCCGCTTTGCCGTGCAGGCAAATGCTGTAAAGCAATTGGATTTCATCGGCATGCATTTGCGTGGCCAAAGATGCAATCGTGGTGTCTTCGTCTTCGATGAATTCAGTGGCAGAGCCTTTGCCGCCAATTTGGGACACCATCATGCGGTGCAGCACATCTGTCATTTGCTCCAGCGTGGACGCAGCGTTCAAACCGGCATCCTGCAAGTTGCGTACCGTTGCAATGACGGCAGCACCCTCGCTGCGTGCCAAGCAGCCAATCAAATCGAGGATGTAGTGATCGTCCACCGTGCCTAGCATTTGACGAACTTGCGCCTCGCGCAGAACACCATCCCCAAAAGCAATGGCTTGGTCGGTCAGGCTCAGGCCATCTCGCATGGAGCCGCGAGCATTCTTGGCAAGCAAACGAAGGGCTGAAGGCTCGCTGTCGATGTTTTCTGCAGACAAAATCGTCACCAGATGCGCACGCACCGTCTCAGGTGCCATCGGCCGTAGATTGAACTGCAAACAGCGAGAGAGCACCGTCACAGGCACTTTTTGTGGATCAGTGGTTGCCAATACGAACTTGAGGTATTCAGGCGGCTCTTCTAGCGTCTTCAACATGGCGTTGAACGCAGGTCCCGTGAGCATGTGAACCTCGTCAATCATAAAAACTTTGAATCGCCCTTGAACGGGCTTGTAAACCGCTTGCTCTAACAATGTCGTGACATCGTCAATACCTCTGTTCGAGGCGGCATCTAACTCGGTGTAATCAACAAAACGACCCGCATCAATGGCAGTACACGCTTCGCAGACACCACAAGGGCTAGCGGTAATACCTCCCTGCCCGTCCGCGCCCAAGCAATTGAGCGATTTGGCCAAAATGCGTGAGACGGTGGTTTTGCCAACACCGCGAGTTCCCGTAAAAAGATAAGCGTGGTGCAAACGCTGCGAGGTCAGCGCATTCGTTAAAGCCTGCACCACGTGCTCTTGGCCGACCATTTCGGTAAAGGTTTTCGGGCGGTATTTGCGAGCAAGGACAAGGTATGACATGCAACGATTCTATAATCAGCGGTGATGAGCCCCCTCGCATGACGAAGCGGCCAACCGAGTCAGGTGGGGAACCAAGCAGCTCTAACTGTGGAAGCAGTGCCGAGGATCAGGCTCATCACCTTTTTTAAAGTCTCAATGCCGTCTATGACCGCCACCGCCGCGGTAGACAACAGGGCTACGGTGTGCAAAATACCCTCCGCGATACGCCGCATAACCTAATCCAATACCAATTGCTGGATAGATGTACGGATTGACGTAATACGGCTGCTGATACACAACGGGTGCCGGAGCAAAAACCACTTGTTGCACTGTAGGTGCATACACCGTTTGCGGTTGAATCACAGGCGCTGGAATGTCCACTGGTGTGACTTGCAATTGGACAAAGCTACCCGGGTCACGCGGCATTTGCACCTGGTATTGCTTGCCAGCGTATTCGTACACTACGTTGTAGGCAGT
>JANPAY010000406.1:0-3892 GCA_031430155.1 Comamonadaceae bacterium | reverse complement strand
CCAGGCTCACCAACAGCAGCTGTCCTGCTAGGCGGCCTCTTGATTTGGGGCTTGCAGCCAGGTCCGCTGCTCTTTACCGAGCAGAAAGATTTCGTCTGGGGCTTGATTGCATCCATGTACCTTGGCAATATTGTTGGCCTTATTGTTGTACTGTCTACAGTGCCATGGTGGGCAGCAATTTTGCGTATTCCATTCCCAATCATTGCGCCTGTTATCGTCGTGATTTGCGCAGTCGGTGCCTACACGGTTCACGGCAAGATGTTGGATGTGGTCATGATGCTGGTGTTTGGTTTAGTCGGTTACGCCTTCAAAAAACTCAAATACCCCCTAGCACCACTAGTGCTGGCTTTAGTACTCGGGGATATGGCTGAATCATCATTCCGTCAATCCATGCTGATCTCTAACGGCAGTCTTGGCGTATTCTGGAGCAATCCACTCTGCGGCTCAATTGCAACACTAGGACTGCTACTCCTAGTTTGGCCTCTCGTGAGTAAAGTGTGGGGAGCAATTCGCAAATAGTGGCATTTCCACAACCATAAAAAAAGGGGCGTAAGCCCCTTTTTTTTATCCTCGTATTTTTAATAAGCTCAATTAAACCTCCAACCACTCTTTTCGAATGTCAGCATCACCGCGCAACGCATCCGGTGTGCCTTGAAACACAATTGCACCGTGCCCCATGACTAAACAGCGGTCAGAAATTTGCATCGCAATCGTCAGCTTTTGCTCAATTAAAAGCACCGAAACACCTCGACTTTTCAGCTCCTGCAAATACTCAGCCACTAACTCGACTATTTTGGGGGCAAGTCCCTCCGTAGGTTCATCAATGATGATGAGATCGGGATCACCCATTAATGTTCGGCACAGAGTCAGCATCTGCTGCTCTCCGCCTGAGAGTACGCCAGCTTCCGTATGCTGACGCTCCTTCAGACGAGGGAACATTATGTACATATCGTCAAAAGACCAACGGGAATTTTTAGACCCGCGTTTTTGACCTAGCAATAAATTCTGATGGACGGTAAGTGTGGAAAAAATATCTCTGTTTTCAGGAACGTAACCTATTCCTAAATGCGCAATTTCAAAGGCTTTTTTACCTAGAACTTGTTTGTCATTCCATAGAATAGAACCTTCTCCATCTACTAAACCCATCACCGTCTTAGCCGTGGTCGAGCGCCCAGAACCGTTGCGACCAAGCAAGGCCACAATTTCGCTTTTACCTACTTCAAAATTAACACCATGTAGTACATGGCTTTTGCCATAGTAGGCGTGGAGGTTTTCTACTTTCAACATATCAGTGTCCTCCCTGTGCATCAGCGACTGAAGAGCCAAGATACGCTTCTTGCACCTTGGCATTGGCACGCACGGCCTCTGGCGTATCGAACGCAAGAATTTCGCCATAAACAAGTACGGCAATTCTGTCAGCCAAACCAAACACAACACCCATATCATGCTCAACCGTCAGCAACGTTTTACCCACCGTGACTTCTTTGATTAGCGCAATAAACCGTGTGGTCTCGCTTTTACTCATGCCTGCGGTCGGTTCATCTAGCAAGATGACATTCGCACCGCCGCCAATCGTGATGCCAATCTCTAGGGCGCGCTGTTCGGCATAAGTTAAATTCATCGCCAAAATATCACGTTTTTTATCTAATTTAATCATCTCCATGAGCTCTTCAGCGCGGTCATTGGCATCATCTAGATTTGCTAAAAACTTAAAGAAGGTATAGCGATAACCCAGACTCCAAAGTACCGCACAGCGGAGATTTTCGAATACGCTGAGCTTGGGGAAAATATTCGTAATCTGAAAGCTTCGTGATAAGCCTAAACGGTTAATCTCGTAAGGCTTCTTGCCATTGATGCGCTCAGCACCAAGCAAGATATCGCCACTAGTGGGTTCGAACCTGCCGCTGATCAAATTGAATAGCGTGGACTTACCCGCGCCATTAGGACCAATGATAGCGACTCGCTCGCCTGCATTGACAGCCAAATTGCAGCCGCGAATAATTTCAGTTTTACCGAAACTCTTACGTAAATTTTTTAACTCTAATGCGTAGGTCATGCTAGCGCCTCCCGACGCTTGATTTCGCGTTCTATATCGACTTGGATGGCATCCCATTGCATTTTGAATTGCCTCCGCACATACTCAAATAAAGCGATGCCTGCGAGCATAACCATGATGGCACTCGTCCAAACAGTCACGCTAGTGATATTCAATGTCATGCCTAAAAATTGCAACTCCGAACTCACAGCAGCATTGAGTTGCCAGTGATAAATCATTTCAATCATGGCAGCAGCACCCAAGAGCGCCAACATGCCCGTCACAAACAATGCCAAATAACTGACCCATAATTTGCGCAGCAAGCCAAATGCCGCCACGCGCACATTCATCATGATGAGACTAGCAAATCCACCTGGTGCGTACATCACCATAAAGAGGAAAAGGAGTCCTAGATAGAGCAGCCACGCTTTGGTGAGTTCACTAAATAAAACGAAAGCCAGCACTGACAAAACACCACCAATAATGGCACCGAAGAAGAAAGTGGCGCCGCCTAAAAAGGTGAACAATAAAACGATAGCAGACCTTGCACCACTCACATTTTCATACGTCACAATTTCAAAATTTAGCGCGGCTAAACCACCACCAATGCCAGCAAAGAATCCAGAAATCATGAATGCGATATAGCGCACTCTTTGCGTGTCGTAACCCACAAACTCAACTCGCTCTGGATTATCACGAACAGCATTGAGCATCCGACCTAACGGCGTGCGAGTGAAGGCAAACATCAAACCTGTGCAAATAAAGGTATATAGCGCGATCAAATAATAGAGCTCAATTTGGGGGCCAAAAGTAATTCCCAACGAGGCTCCGCCCGCCACGCGATTCCCACTTACGCCCGCTTCGCCGCCAAAAAAGCTGGGGAACATGAGTGCCATTGCCGCAATCAACTCCACAATGCCAAGCGTAATCATGGCAAACGGTGTACCTGCCTTTTTGACAGTTACCGATCCAAAGAGTGCGGCAAAAAACAAACCGGTTATGCCACCAATAATTGGCAATAAACTAACTGGGACAGGTAGTTTTCCAGCGCTGACAAGGTTTAGAGCATGAATAGCAACAAACGCCCCAAGCCCTGAATACACCGCTTGACCAAAACTGAGCATGCCGCCTTGACCTAGCAAGATGTTGTAGCTCAAGCAAACGATGATCAAAATGCCCATCTGACTGAGCATGGTGTGCGACAGCGAACTCGTGAGTAGCAAAGGCGCAATTAACATGACGAGTGCATAGAGACTCCAGATAACCGCGCGCCCAATATTCAATGGCTTAAAAGTATAAAACTGATGCTTCATATTAGCCTTCCCTCGTGCCCATCAGGCCTTTGGGTCTAAAAATGAGAATCAGCACCATAAACAAATACGGCATGATGGGCGCAATTTCGCTGACCTTAAGCACCATCACTTCGTAGCCAAACGTACTTGGCGTGACATTCAAACCAATCGAAGCTAGCCCGCTGATTAAAGATGCATTAATACCCACAGCAAAAGTCTGCACAACGCCAATCAAAAGTGACGCCACCAAAGCGCCTCCCAAAGAGCCCAAACCACCTACAACAACAACGACAAAAATAATCGAGCCAACAGCAGCAGCCATCCCAGGCTCTGTGACAAAAGCATTGCCACCAATGACGCCCGCTAAACCCGCCAGTGCTGCACCACCACCAAACACCAACATAAACACCCTGGGCACGTTATGCCCTAAGGACTCTACGGTTTCAGGATGCGTGAGTGCCGCTTGAATGACCAGACCAATTCGTGTCTTTTTAAGTAACAACCAGACCGACACCAGCATCAATAAAGCCACCAGCATCATGAAAGCACGATAAATTGGAAATTG
>JANPAY010000405.1:0-7766 GCA_031430155.1 Comamonadaceae bacterium | reverse complement strand
CCTCAGGCACGATGTGCAAACGATGCTTGGTATTTTTGTCGCTGGGATGCTCGTCGTGCCGGGCGTTAAATTGACGCGTCCCGATGGCAGCCAACAACTCCTTTTGCCCATTGCCCGACACACCTGCAATCCCAACGATTTCGCCTGCGCGAACGTCTAAGTTGATGTGCGAGAGGAGTTGTTGGCTGCCATCGGGACGCGTCAATTTAACGCCCGGCACGACGAGCATCCCAGCGACAAAAATACCAAGCATCGTTTGCACATCGTGCCTGAGGAGCGGCTTGGCTGCGGTGCCGTGCCTTCATTTAGTCTTGCCGACAACTTGCTGTTGACACGGAGTGAAGCGGTTACTAGGCGTTTTGGTTTTGATTGGATTGCGCCCAAGAAGTTACACGAACAAGCCACGCGCATCATTGCTGCCTTTAACGTGAAAGCCGGCTCGGGCAAGGGAAGCGCAGCACTCGCGCAATCGCTGTCAGGCGGCAACTTACAAAAATTTATTGTCGGGCGCGAAATGGATGCCCAGCCCGAAGTGCTAGTCGTTGCGCAACCCACGTGGGGCGTGGATGTGGGCGCAGCGGCGCAAATTCGTGGTGAGCTGCTGGCCTTACGCGAGCGTGGCTGCGCGGTGCTGGTGATTAGCGACGAACTGGACGAACTGTTTGAAGTCTGCGACCGTTTGCACGTGATCGCCAAAGGGCGGCTCTCGCCAAGCATCGATGCTGCACAGGCCACGCCCAGCTTGGTTGGCGAGTGGATGAGTGGTTTATGGGACAGTGCTCATGTTTAAGTTGATTGCCCGCCCCGCCCCCTCCCGCGCGTGGACGTATGCCTCGCCGCTTTTGGCGCTGGCGGTCACGGTGTTGGTGGGACTCACGATTTTTAGTTTGCTGGGCAAAGACCCGCTGCGTGGACTCACGATGTTTTTTTGGGAGCCCATCAAATCGGGTTACGCGGTGGGCGAGTTGCTCGTTAAAGCTACGCCGCTGCTCATCATTGCGCTCGGGCTGTCGGTGTGTTTCCGCTCGGGTGTGTGGAACATTGGCGCAGAGGGGCAGTTTGTGATGGGCGCGATCTTTGCGGGTTGGATGGCTTTGCAAGCGGACAAAACAACAGCCGCTTGGATCATCATCCCTGCTATTTTGCTGGCAGGCGTGCTGGGTGGGATGCTGTGGGCGGGCATCACGGCGCTGCTCAAAGACCGTTTTCACGCGAATGAGATTTTGGTGAGTTTGATGCTGGTCTATGTTGCTATTTTTACGCTCAATTTTTTAGTCAATGGCCCCTTCAAAGACCCTGCGGGCTATAACTTTCCGCAAAGCAAAAGCTTTGAAGCTGTCACGCAAATTCCGAGGTTATTTAAAGGCTCACGCGTCAGCATCGGTATTGTGCTGGGGCTGATTGGCGCAGGCGGTCTTTGGTTATTTTTGTTTAGAAGCAAGGCAGGCTTTGCCCTCACCGTGGGCGGCCTTGCACCTCACGCGGCAAAGTACGCGGGCTTTTCTAGTAGATCTGCGCTGTGGACGGCACTGCTGATTTCGGGTGGTGCGGCGGGGCTGGCGGGCGGCTTAGAAGTGGCGGGGCCTATCGGTCAGCTCACGCCCTACGTGCCCGCAGGTTACGGGTTTGCGGCCATCATCGTGGCGTATGTGGGGCGGTTGCATCCTGTGGGTGTGGTGCTAGCGAGTTTGCTGATGAGCCTCTTCTACATTGGCGGGGAACTGGCGCAATCGCGCATGGGTATTCCTAAATCGGTAACGGGCGTGTTCCAAGGTCTTCTCTTATTTTCGCTCTTGGCGTGCGATACGCTAATCGCTTATCAAGTGAAGTGGCAAGCTAAGAGAGGACTCTCCTGATGGAAACCTACGCACTCTTGATTGGCTCCACACTCGCCGCTGGCACGGTGCTAGCGCTGGCAGCACTGGGGCTACTCATCAACGAAAAAGCAGGCGTCGTCAATTTGGGCGCGGAAGGCATGATGCTGTGCTCTGCTCTAGCGGGCTTTGCCGCCGTGGTGGCCACGGGGCAAGACTGGGTGGGCTTTGTGGCAGGCATGGCCTCGGGAGCCTTGCTGGCTGCGGCTTTCGGGCTACTCGTCATTTGGCTTGGCGCAAACGCTTACGCATCGGGACTCGCGCTCTCGCTCTTTGGCGCAGGCTTGTCGGCCTTTGCGGGCACAGGTTATGTGCAAGCCATGTTGCCACCGCGTCCGCATTTTGCTGTTCCATTTTTGTCAGACATTCCACTCATTGGTACAGCTTTGTTTAAGCAACATCCTCTTGTGTATGCCGCGCTGGCCTTGGCCTTGGGGTTGGTTTGGTTTCTCTACAAAACCCGTGCAGGCCTTGTACTGCGGGCCGTGGGAGAGAGCCCTGAGTCCGCGCACGCGCTGGGCTACAACGTGCGACGCATCCGCTTAGCCGCTGTCATGACAGGCGGTGCGCTGTGCGGCTTGGCAGGCGCGTATCTCGCTATCGTTTACACACCGCTGTGGGTCGAAGGTATGGTTGCGGGCAAGGGCTGGATTGCGCTGGCGCTGACCACCTTTGCCACATGGCGACCTGGACGTGTGCTGCTGGGTGCGTATTTGTTTGGCGGCGTCACAATGCTGCAATTCCATTTGCAAGGCGCGGGCGTTGATGTGCCCGCCGAGTTTTTAAATATGCTGCCATATCTCGCCACCATCGTCGTGCTGGTGCTGATCTCACGCAAACCCGATTGGATTAAGGTCAATATGCCAGCGTCTTTGGGTAAACCCTTCCATCCGAATTAATATCCAAATGAAGGCATGCCATTTGCTTGTATACAATTTGTGAGTCGATTTTTTAACCAACCCAGAAAGTGAGTTCCATGATGATGAATAAACGTTTTGCCTTGAAAGCCACAGCCCTCACGGCTGCTGTGCTTATGGCTGCCGCCCTTGTGGGTTGCGGCAAAAAAGAAGAGTCCGCGCCTGCGGCAGCTGCGCCCAAAGCGGATCCGCTCAAAATTGCTTTTGCCTACGTCGGCCCTGTGGGCGATGGCGGCTGGACATTTGCCCATGACAACGCTCGTAAAGCCCTCGAGAAAGAATTCGGCGACAAGATCAAAACATCTTTTGTTGAAAACGTGCCCGAGTCGGCTGATGCTGAGCGCGTGATGCGTGACTTGGCCGGTCAAGGCAACAAAGTCATTTTTGGTACGACATTTGGCTATATGGACCCGATGCTCAAGGTCGCGCCAGAATTTAAGGACATCAAGTTCGAACACGCCACCGGCTACAAAACCGCCGACAACCTGCGCACCTACGACAGCCGCACCTATGAGGGCGCGTACATGGCGGGCGTGATTGCAGGCAAGATGACGAAGACAAACACCATTGGTGTCGTCGGCTCAATACCTATTCCTGAAGTGATCCGCAACATCAACAGCTTTACGCTGGGCGCACAAAGCGTGAATCCAAAAGTCAAAACCAAAGTGGTATGGGTTGGCGAGTGGTTTGCACCACCGAAAGAAACCGAAGCTGCCACCAGCTTGATTAACGGCGGCGCGGACGTGCTGATGCAAAACACTGACTCGCCTGCCGTGCTGCAAACCGCTGAAAAGCTGGGCAAGCGCGCGTTTGGTTGGGACTCGGACATGACGGCGTATGGCCCGAAGGCGCACCTCGGTTCGGCCGTGATCAACTGGGCGCCGTATTACATCAAGACAACCAAGGACGTGCTGGACGGTAAATGGGCAACAGGCCAAGCATGGTGGGGCGTGAAAGAAGGTGCGATTGATTTTGTAAGCCTTGCTGCCGATGTGCCAGCCGACGCAAAAGCCAAGTTGGACGAAGTCAAAGCAGGTCTGAAAGCTGGTACGTTCTCTATCTGGAAGGGCCCGATCGTTGGCCAAGACGGTAAAGAAGTGCTCAAGAAAGACGAAGTCGCTGACGACAAGTTTATGAGCGGCATCATGTTCTACGTTAAAGGCGTGGAAGGCAAAGTGCCAAGCGGCAAAAAGTAAGCTGTGATGAATAGCACCCTGATCCTGCGAGCAGGGTGTATCGCAACCCAAGACGACGCGTACTCGGAACTCCGAGGCGCGTCGCATTTTTTGAAGAACGGGATTATTTCTCGCATCTTCAAAAAAGGCGATGCAAGTGATGAAATGGCTCTGCAGGCCATATTGGATAAGGCCTCCAACATAGAAGTGATCGACGCTCGGCATCACGTCGTGATTCCAGGCATGGTCAATACACATCACCACATGGTGCAAAGTTTGACGCGTGCGATACCCAGCGTGCAAAGCGCGGAGCTGTTTTCTTGGCTCAAAGGGCTCTACCCGATTTGGGCGGGCTTGACACCAGAAATGGTGCAAGTCTCAAACAAAATTGCGATGGCAGAACTGCTGCTGTCGGGCTGCACGACGAGTAGCGATCACCTCTACATTTATCCCAACGGCATTCGGCTTGACGACAGCATCGAAGCCGCGCTGGCCATTGGGATTCGCTTTGTTGCCACGCGTGGCAGTATGAGCGTGGGGCAAAGCGCAGGGGGCTTGCCGCCTGACCGCGTAGTTGAAAAAGAACCTTTCATTCTCAAAGAGTCGCAGCGCTTGATTGAGACCTATCACGATGCATCGCATGGTGCAATGACGCAGGTAGCGCTTGCGCCCTGCTCGCCATTTAGTGTGAGTACAGATTTGATGCGCGAGTCAGCCAAGTTGGCGCGTAGCTATGGCGTGCGGCTGCACACGCACCTTGCCGAAAACGACCACGACGTAGCCTATAGCCTTGAGAAGTTCAACCGCACACCTGCGCAGTACGCTGAAGATTTAGGCTGGGTCGGCAGCGACGTGTGGCACGCGCACTGCGTGAAGTTGGACGATGCGGGTATTTCACTTTTTGCAGCAACGCGCACGGGTATTGCCCACTGCCCGTGCAGCAATATGCGCCTTAGCAGCGGCATCTTGCCACTGCGGAAAATGCTGGCAAGTGGCGTGTCTATTGGGCTTGGTGTCGATGGCAGTGCCAGCAACGACGCGGCGCACATGCTGAACGAAGCGCGGCAAGCGATGCTCTTGGCACGCGTTGGCAAAGCGCTAGAGCCGTTTGGCTGCGATACAGGTCCGCAGGAAATGACACCCAGAGACGCACTGCGACTTGCCACACGGGCCGGCGCAGAAGTGCTGGGGCGTGCGCACGACATAGGGCAAATCAAAGAGGGATATTGCGCCGACCTGGCAATGTTCCGCACCGACACACTCGCCATGGCGGGCGGCGCGGTGCATGACCCCGTAGGGGCACTCATGCTATGCGCCAGCGGCAACGCGGATTACACGATTGTGAATGGCCGCGTGGTGGTGCGGGGTGGCAGGCTTGCAACACTTGAGATTGAGCCGCTCATCGAGCAGCACAATCAGCTGGCTTTGGACTTGGCTCTCTCCCGGAAATAGCCAATTAAAACAACAAAACCTGGAATCAGAATCATTGCCCAGATGATGTGGCTGAGGTGCTGCTTAACCCAAGGCAGGTTACCAAAGAAATACCCTACGGTCACGATAGATCCGACCCACAGCACGCTGCCGAACACGTCATAAAAGGTGAACTTAGAACGCGTCATTTGCGCGACGCCAGCCACGAAGGGCGCGAAGGTTCTGAGGAAAGGCATAAAACGCGCCGCCACGATGGTGATACCGCCGTGTTTTTCGTAGTACGCATGCGCACTATCAAATGCCTTTTTGTTAAAGAGTTTTGAATCTTCCCACGCAAAGACGCGCTTGCCAAAGTAATGACCAATGGTGTAGTTGGTTTGATTGCCTGCCACAGCTGCAATCATCAAGAGAGCCATGATGAGCGGGTAGTTCAGCAAGCCCACACCTGCTAATGCCCCCACGACAAAAAGTAGCGAGTCACCCGGCAAAAAAGGCATGACAACAAGTCCCGTCTCTACAAAGATGATGAGGAATAACAACGCATAAACCCATGCGCCGTATGCCATCACAAAAACCTCTAGATGCTTGTCGATGTGCAGGATGAAATCGAGCAAGTAGGTGATGATTTCCATGGTGACGGCTGATTATTTCAAAGCCGCGACGACCGCGTCGCCCATCTCCAGCGTGCTCACTTTGGTAATCCCCGTGCCGCCCTTGCCGTAGATGTCCGAAGTCCGCAACCCCTTAGCCAGCACGGCTTTCACGGCATGTTCGATCCGCAGGGCAGCGTCCGCTTGGCCTAGGCTAAATCTGAGCATCATGGCAGCAGACAAAATAGTCGCTAGTGGGTTGGCAATGCCCTTGCCAGCAATGTCGGGGGCCGAGCCGTGGCTGGGTTCGTACAAACCTTGATTACTAGCGTTCAAACTAGCCGATGGCAGCATGCCAATTGAGCCTGTCAGCATCGAGGCTTCGTCGCTCAAAATGTCACCGAACATATTGCCCGTGACCACGACATCAAACTTCTTTGGTTCTTTCACCAATTGCATAGCAGCGTTGTCCACCAGCATGTGATCAAGCACCACATCGGGGTACTCTTTGGCGACTTCAACCATCACGTCTTTCCACAGCTGCGAGGTTTCCAGTACATTGTTTTTATCCACGCTTGTGACGCGCTTGCTACGCTTGCGCGCGGCTTGAAATGCCACGTGGCCAATGCGCTCAATCTCGGGGCGGCTATAGCGCATGGTGTCGAAGGCCTCTTCGCTTCCAGGGAAATGTCCATCGGTTGCAATACGGCGACCGCGTGGTTGGCCAAAATAGATGTCCCCCGTCAGCTCGCGGATGATCAAGATATCTAGTCCCGCTATCAATTCCGGCTTCAGACTGGAGGCATCCACCAGCTCTTCGTAACAAATCGCAGGACGGAAATTGGCGAAGAGACCGAGCTCTTTGCGCAAGCCCAAAATTGCTTGCTCAGGGCGGAATTGACGCTCGAGCTTGTCGTACTTCCAATCACCCACCGCGCCAAACAAAATCGCGTCTGATGCTTTAGCCAGTGCTAATGTGGCAGGCGGGAGCGGATGACCGAATGCGTCGTAGGCCACGCCACCCACCAGCGCGGACTCCATCTCCATTTTTAAATCCAAAGCTTTTAAAACTTTAACGGCTTCCGCCACGATTTCTGTACCAATGCCGTCACCAGCTAACACTGCAATTTTCATTTTTTATTTCCTTTTCATGGGGTAAATTTAATTGGGGACAGACCCTAATTAATTGCAACAGCTATTGCCAAAATCGGATATGCCAGAGATTAATTAGGGTCTGTCCCCAATTAAATTTACTCCTGCACAGTCGCCAAATAAGCCTGCTCTAGATTATCGGTGTTGTACTTTGCCAGCCACTCGGGCACTGTGCCGACAAAGCGAATCTCACCGCCGTGCATCACGGCTAACCTGTCGGCCAGCTCGCCCACATCCCCCAATGCGTGTGTGCACATAAAGACGGTGCGACCTTGTTCTTTCATGCGGCGGATGAGCCCTTTGACTTGCACGCGCGAAATCGGGTCGAGTCCGCTCATCGGTTCATCCAAAATCAATAGCTCACGGCCTGACAAAAACGCGGCGGCGAGTCCAATTTTTTGACTCATGCCTTTGCTGCATTCACGCATGGCGAGTTTGAGTACACCTGCCTGCAAACCCATATCCAGTAAGGTCTGAACGGCAGCCGATTCATCCCAAGTCACGTCATGTAACGAGAGCACGAGCTGGATGTAATCTTTTGTCTTGAGCCAGCCGTGCGGCGCAAAACGCTCGGGCATATAGGCCATTCGCTGGCGTGCCTCAAGCGTGGTCGCATCCACTCCAAAA
>JANPAY010000404.1:0-7669 GCA_031430155.1 Comamonadaceae bacterium | reverse complement strand
GCACACCATTACAGGTGCGATTGTGGGTGTAGGCTCCGCTCAGCGTGCAAGCGCTGTGCGCTGGGGCGTGGCGGGCAATATCATTTGGGCTTGGATATTTACCATTCCGGCGAGCGCCTTTGTTGCCGCGATCGCTTACTGGGTGAGTTTGCAGATCTTTTAAACAGCCTTCATGGCGTGTTCAAAGTAACGTTGACCTGTAAACGCAATCGAGGACATCAGTGCCGTAGCACCTATCAATAAGGCCATGATGACCCCGAAGATGGTCATGCCACTGCTCGCGCCTGCAGTGTGACCCTCTGACTCAGACGGGTTGTAGGCGGCATTCCATTTGGCTTTATCGGTAAGCCCCATCACAATAGCAGCCAAGCCAGCAGCGAATAATGAGAAGCCAAAGAAGGGCACTAGCGCCCACGCCAGTTGGTCGTCTTGCCCGAGCGCCCACACGCGGCGCATGCCAACAAAACCAACGGCACTCACAACTATTTGCAGCCAGCCCCAAGCATCGCCAAAGCCTTTTAGGTAGAAGCGATGCACGCCAAAGAGACCTAAAAAGAGGGCTAGGTAGGTAGCTATCGTTTTATTCTTTATGTTCATGCTGTTGTTGCCTTTAAAAACCGAATGACTTGATCGCAAGGCCAACTAGTGCTGACACGGCAATCACGTGAATCACATTGCGCTTGTATTTGAAGAGTGCAATCGCTGCGGCAACGGTAATCAGCGCCGAGATCCAATCGAAGCTACCACTCAGACCCATTGGCCACAGCACGTGATAGCCAAAGAACAGCGCCAAGTTCAAAATCACGCCGACAACGGCGGCCGTAATGGCGGTCAGTGGAGCGGTAAATTTGAGATCGTTATGTGTCGTTTCGATGAAAGGGCCACCCATCAAAATAAAAATGAAAGAAGGCAAAAACGTAAACCACGTCACGATGGTTGCTGCCAGCGCGCCTGCTAAAAATAAAGCTTGCGTGCCGAGTAAGGCCTTGAGGTAACCACCGACAAACGCCACAAACGCCACCACCATGATGAGCGGGCCGGGTGTGGTCTCGCCTAGCGCCAAACCATCAATCATTTGTGTGGCAGAGAGCCAGCCAAAGCCATCGACAGCGCCTTGGTACACATAAGGAAGCACGGCATACGCGCCGCCAAAGGTTAAGAGCGCCGCCTTGGTGAAGAACCAGCTCATTTGTGCGTAGGTGTGGTCCCAGCCGAAGCCGGCAACGATTGCCGCAAACGGAATCGCCCATAGAAAGAGGCCGATAACAGCGACGCGGGCAAACCGACTCCAAGACCATAGCGCGTGCGCAGGCGTGGGCGTGTCGTCGTCAATGATGGCTTTGCCAAAGGATGCTTTTGCCGCACTATGCCCGCCACCTGTTTTAAACGTCGCGGGACTCATGCGTCCGCCAAAGTAACCGACCAAGGCTGCAATTAAAACGATCAGCGGAAACGGCACATTCAAAGCGAAGATGGCCACGAACGAAGCGCCTGCAATCGCCCACAGAAAATTGTTTTTAAGTGCCCGCGAGCCGATACGGTGCGCGGCTTGCAGCACGATAGCGGTCACGGCGGGCTTGATGCCGTAGAACAGTCCTGCCACCAGCGGCAGCGAACCGTACGCAATATAAATCCACGACAAGCCAATCAAAATAAAGAGTGACGGCAGTACAAACAAAACCCCTGCCATGATGCCGCCCCATGTGCGGTGCATCAGCCAGCCGATGTAAGTGGCCAGCTGCTGCGCCTCGGGGCCGGGCAGCACCATGCAATAGTTAAGTGCATGCAAAAAACGCTTTTCACTAATCCAGCGTTTGTCTTCGACCAGCTCTTTGTGCAGCAGTGAGATTTGCCCTGCTGGACCACCAAAACTAATAAATCCGACTTTGAGCCAGAATTTGAAAGCTTCCCAAAGTGAGACGGGGGCGGGGGTGACAGAGGTGTCAACGGTACTTGAGGCAGATGTCATAATTTTCATTCTATTTACAAAAAATAAAGGCGGCGCGTGATGTCTCAACCCAATCGGATTGGTAAATTCTTTTTTTGTATCGCGCTATGCGGTCTGCTTTGCGCGGGCAACAGCTTCGCGCAGACTGCACAGCGTGGCACCAAGGCCGCACAATTAGAAAACTCTGTTGTCAAAATTTTTAGCACAGCGCGTCCAGCTGATGTATTTAGACCTTGGCAAAAAGCTTCGCCTTCAGAATCGACAGGCTCTGGCGTGGTGATTGAAGGCAACCGTATTTTGACGAATGCGCATGTGGTCAATTACGCTAGCAAAGTAGAGGTTCGCGCCAAAGAGGGTGGCGACAAACTACCTGCACGCGTGATTGCGATTGCGCGCGGTATTGATCTTGCGGTACTGGAGTTAGAGGACAGCGCGTTTTTTACCAATCGCCCACCGCCAGCGCGCGCCAGTGTGCTGCCAGAAGTCAAAGATGAAGTGCTGGCCTATGGCTATCCGCTGGGCGGCAATTCGCTCTCTATTACCAAAGGGATCGTCTCACGCATCGAATTCGTGTCTTATGGCTTCCCGACTTCAGGTCTTCGCATTCAAGTTGATGCTGCGATCAACCCGGGTAATAGCGGCGGTCCCGTGTTTGCAGGCGAGAAGATGATTGGCCTTGCTTTTGCGGGAGTTCTGAGTGCACAAAACATTGGCTACATCATTCCGAACGAAGAAGTTGAGCTCTTTTTGCACGACATCAAGGACGGCAAATACGACGGCAAGCCCGCACTATTTGATGATTTTCAGACCTTAGAAAATCCCTCATTACGTAATTTTTTGAAAGTAGATCGAACAGTCAAAGGGATGGTCGTACAGCGGCCAGCGCTACAGGCCGACGACTATCCGCTCAAGGAGTGGGATGTGCTAACCCATATTGGCGGCATACCACTCGACAATCAAGGCATGGTGCAGTTGACGCCCGATATTCAAGTGCGCTTTCAGTACATGGTGCAAAAGGCGACCAAGGACGGCAAGGTGCCGCTGAAAGTGCTTCGCGCGGGTAAAACACTTGAGCTTGCCGTGCCCGTGACCGCGCGTCGTCCTCGGTTGATACAGCCCTTAGATGGTGACTATCCGTCTTACTTTATTTATGGACCGGTGGTGTTTTCACGTGCGACGACTGAGTTCAGATCGTTCTTTAATAGCAACGCAGGTGCGCTCAATAGTTTTGCCTTTAATGCGCAGCCGCTGCTAACCCGTGTGGCCGATGAACCTAGCGTTGAGCGCGAAGATTTAGCTGTGATTAGCTCGCCGTTTTTTCCGCATCGCATCATCTCGGGATACGACAGTCGCTTTGGCGCAGTGGTCGCATCCATTAACAATATACCCGTAAAAAGCTTGCGTCACTTGGTTGAACTTTTAAGAGACATGAAAGAGGAGCTGGTCGTGATTAAGTTCGACCAGCGCATTGGCGAGTCGGTTGTGTTGCCGCATGCAGGCATGATGGCCGCCACAGAAGGCATCTTGGCTGATAACGGTATTCGTTTTCAAGCCTCTAGCGATTTGCTAGATGTGTTGAAGATGCCTGCGAAATAATTAGTTAGTTTTCTTTGCCCTGCAAGCATCCGAGCAGTATTTCACCGACTCCCAATTTTTAGCCCACGCTTTGCGCCATGTCATGGTGCGAGCGCAAACGACGCAGATTTTGCTGGGCAGTGATTGTTTGTTACCTTTGAAGTCTTGTTTCATATTTCAAACTCTGCGAGTGGCCGCATCTTGGCTTTGTTCCACCAAGCCGAAAAACTTTTGCAATAGGTGTCCACATCGGTAAAGAGCTTGGGCAGCTCAGTCACTGTTAGCTTGGGATGCGTGATCTTGCTAAGCCAAGTAGCGTGAGGGCTGTGGGCATATTGCACGCTGGAAGCCTTATCCAGCATGGCCTGTAGCGCATCGCTGCTTGGGGTAATGATGCTATGGCAAAGCGCTTGCATTCGCGCCATGACCCATGCCCAGCGCGGCTCGCTCCATGGATGTGCGGCATGGAAAGCTGGATCAATGACACCCAAGATCAGTGTATGAGTTGAAGGATTAGCGGACAAATGTTGAGGCAAGTCTCCGAGCGACCAAGGGTGAATGAGCAACACATTTTTGCCCGCTACCGAGTCAAACGTTTTCAAGCTGGGATGCAGCGCCAGTAATTCAGATAGGCCAGCCTTGGTGTGCGGTAGCTGTTGAGTATTTGCTGTGCTGCGTGCCAGCACGTTCAAATCTTCATAACTAGCATCAATGATCGTGCCTTCGCTATGCCACGCTTTAGGCGCGTACTTTGCAACGTTTTCAGCATTGAACAAATACGGTTTACTGCTACCCGTGCCCGCAACCCATTGCCAACTAAGGTGGTTGCTGGCTAGGTCGCCATCCAACAAGTGGCCGTACATCCAATCCGCGCCTACGCGCCAATGCACTTTGCGGATATGCACCACATAGCTGGCCAGCCACATGCGAGCGTGGTTGTGCAAGTAGCCTGTTTGCAAGAGCTGCTGCACGGCGCAATCAATGGCTGGAACGCCTGTGTTACCAGCTTGGATATCGGCTGGCAAGCCATGCTGATAGGCGCTCTCAGGCAAGATGCCCTCGTGCAGCGATTCAAAAATGCCGTCCCCCAGATGCGCCCAGACGTGATGAAAATATGCGCGCCAGCCTAGCTCAAACACAAACTTGTGCTGTGGGCTAAAGCCGTTTTGATGAGCCACAGTCTTCGCGATGTGAGGGAACGACAAAAAACCGTGAGTGACATAAGGAGAGAGTCTGGAGACTGCGCCGCCTATGGCATTGCGGGTTTTGGCATAAGCATTGATGTCGACAGCCGATAGACGCACTTGTGCAGCATCTAGTGTGGGCGGAAAAGATGGGACATGCGTGTGGATGTTGTTCTTCATGTCGTTCGGTCTGTGTTTTGAATTTGCTGTCGATGGTGTGCGGCTTGCTCAGAAATCGCGCTGCGCTGTTCGGCGCTGAGTCGCCCCAAGTTTTTAAGCTGCATTCCCATGCGCGGATTCTTAGCGAGCATCGCCTCGTGTTGGATCATGTAATCCCAATAAAGCGTGGTGAACGGACAAGCTTTGTCGCCTGTTGATAGTGCGGGGTCGTACTGACAGCCCTTGCAGTGGTTACTCATGCGCTGGATGTATTTGCCGCTCGCAATATAGGGCTTGCTGGCCATGATGCCGCCATCCGCAAATTGACTCATCCCCAGCGTGTTGGGTAGCTCTACCCATTCCACCGCGTCAACGTAGACCGCCAGATACCAATCGTGCACGGCCTTGGGGTGCACGCCAAACAAGAGGGCGTAAAGGCCAGTCACCATCAAGCGCTGGATGTGGTGCGCGTAGCCATGCTCGAGCGTTTGGGTAATCGCATCACTAAGGCACTTCATCTGGATAGGTTCGGTTGTTCCGTTTTTCGTTTGCTTTCCCGTCCAATAAAAAGCGGGTAGCGGCTGCACGGCAGTTTGCGCATTTCGCTCTAAATAACTGGGCATTTGCGTCCAATAAATCCCGCGAACATACTCGCGCCAGCCTAAGATTTGCCGCACGAAACCTTCCACAGCTTCAATGGGAGCATGCCCGCGCTCGTATGCCGCCTCGGCTGCTGCTAACACTTCGCGCGGATTGAGCAGTTTCAAATTGAGTGACGACGACAGGTGCGAGTGGTACAGCCACGCCTCGCCGCCCCACATCGCATCTTCATATTGACCAAACAGCGGTAAACGCTGATGGATAAAGGCTTCTAAGGCTTTTAGCGCTTGGCCTCGCGTCACGGGCCAACCAAAACCAGCGGCTGACTTTGCCACCACACCCGGATGAGCCGCAAGGCGCGTGTTGACCAAGTCAATCACCACTTCAGTGATGGGATCAGGCGCAAAGCGTGTGGGTGGCGGAACATTCACTGGCCCTGCCTTGCCAAACGATTCACGGTTGTCGGCATCAAAGTTCCATTGACCACCGACAGGATTTTTGCCCTCCATCAGTAAGCCCGTTTTGTGCCGCAGCTCGCGGTAAAAATACTCTAGTCGAAGCTGTTTGCGGCCCTTGGCGTGGGCGGCAAAGTCGCGCACCGTACTATAAAAATGACGATCATCGCGTAGCTCTAAATCCAGCGATGCCTGCAAGGCCACGCTGCGCATGGCTTGCAGCACACGCCAGTCGCCAGGAGCGGTCAGGATTAGCTTGGCGGGCTTGTGCCGCTCTATGGCCCGCGACAATTCGCCCGCCAGCGTGCCGGTGTTCTCTTCGTCGTCAAGCTGGGTGTAGTCGACTTGCCATGCGTTTGAATTTGTACTTCGCTCTTGCAAGCTTTTTGCAAAATGACGCATCGCACTTAAAAACAAAGTTGTGCGCTGTTTTGATGACCAGACGTGCGTGGATTCCTCCATCACCTCATTCATCCAAATCACATCCTGCAGAGGATCGAAATCATCGAATGCAGACGAAAAATCGTCCAGTTGATCGCCTAAAACGATGATGAGATGCCTTGTCAAAATAATGCTCCTTGAGAACTAACTTCTATTTTTTTTGATTTGCGCGAACCATGTTTATTCATAATTGCACGCGATTCTTGTTTTGCCACATCTGTTTTGCGTAGACCGTAGAGCTGATCTTTGGCAAACTTTATCGCTGTTTTTTCCTCTACAACGGGCAACGGGTAATCCACCCCCAGCGTGCAGTTGGCTTTCTCTTGTTCCAACTGCGTCATCTTCCACGGTTGCGCCAAGAGTGGCAGCGGAACGTGCGCTAGCTCGGGGCACCACTGGCGGATAAAAATACCTTCAGGATCTTGGTCTAGTGCTTGTTTGGTGGGCGAGTAAATCCGCAGTGTATTGATACCCGTCGTGCCGCTTTGCATCTGCATTTGGCTCCAGTGGATGCCAGGCTCGAAATCTAGAAACTGCCTTGCCAAAAACACACCCGTTTGCCGCCAATGCAGCCATAGGTGGTAGGACGCAAAACTCACCAGCATGGCGCGCATCCTAAAATTGAGCCAGCCCGTTTTAGTGAGCGAACGCATGCAGGCATCCACCATCGGATAGCCTGTTTGGCCCGAACACCAAGCCGAAAAGCGACGCGTATCTTCCGCGTCATAGTCGGTGCGGCGCAAACCATCGCTGGAGCGAGAAAAGTTTTGAAACTCAATCGCAGGCTCGTCTTCTAGCTTTTGCATGAAGTGGCAATGCCAGCGCAGCCTGCCCGCAAAGCCGCGCAGCGCATAGGCTAGGCCACGTTCGCCCATGGCTTGATACTCCAGGATGGCAGCTTCGGTCGCTTGGTGCACGCTGCGCATCGAGATCGTGCCAAACGCGAGATGTGCGCTTAAACGGCTACAGCCCTCTTGTGCGCTCAGTGGGCTCGACATCGCGCGGCGGTAATTGCTAGCGCGTCCTGCTAAGAAACTATGGAGGACACTCCACGCAGCTTGCTCGCCAGCGGTTGACGTACTGGTAGGCAGAGATATTGATCTTGGCTGCTTGAGCAGTTCCAGATCGGCATCGATGGCCGGTGAGTCCATGCGCGCCTGCCAGCGTTTCGCCCAGCCATGCCGCGTACGCAAACGCCGAACGACGCCTGTTTGCGTGTATTCGCGCCATTCAATCGATTGTTGTTTGCACCAAACGCCCACCGCAATATCTCGCTCGAAACTCCAGCCAGAGCCCGTCTCTTCGTG
>JANPAY010000403.1:0-1661 GCA_031430155.1 Comamonadaceae bacterium | reverse complement strand
TCGAAGGCCCAGGCGGCGAACCGGTCCTTGATCTGGCCCAGCCGCTCGCGCGCCGCCAGCGTCTCGTCGGGATTGACGAAGTACTTGGCAGTCGCCGGGTCGCGGTCCCGCACGGTCGGCACCTGCACGTTGAGCGCGCATTGCACAAGTTCGATGGCGTTCATGCGTGAGGTGCCGAACTCCTGGGTCACCTTCACGTTCTGGCGTGCCTCCCACTCGCCATACCGAACCGACCAGGCACCGGCCTCGGCCGAGTAATTCACCTGGCAGTCTTTCAGGCCCAGCACCTGCTGGATGAAGGATTCGACGTCCAGCGCGGGTATCCACACGGCGCCCAGGCGCGGCTCGATGGCCGCAGGCGCCAGGTCCTCGGGTTGCACCTGGTCCAACGCGGCCAGGTTGCGACGGAAGTCGTCGCCAGACGACAGGGCTTGCTTGAGCTTGGCCTTGACGTTGCCCGAGAGGTAGTCGTCCGCTTTCCTCCATTGGCGGTCGGCCGGGTCCTGAAAAACCTGCCCGGCCTCCGACAGCGCCTGCAGCACATCCATTTCGGGCGCCGCCAGCAGCGCAGCCATGTAGGCCGGATCGACCCGACCCCGCCACTGCATCGAAGCGGCCAGGGCCTCCATGGGTTCACCGGCCGTCGTGGGCTCGACCACCCGGATCAGCGTGCGGCGGCTGAAGAGTGCCGCCTTGCGCGCGCTGTCGCTTTCTTCGTCGTAGTGCTCCAGCGACAGCAGCAGCGGGTAGTCCGGGTCGCGCCGGAAGGCCAGTGCGTTTGCACGCGTCGACAGGCAGCCGTATCGGGCCACGAATCGGTCGTAGGTGCCGTTCAGCAGGGCCTGCAGCTGCCGGACACCATCGTCACGCTCGTTGCGCAGTTGCGCGTCGAGCAGGGATCGCGCATGGTCTCGGATGGCGCACAGGCCGGTGATGCGCGCACGCTGGCTGGCGCCCATCTGCTCGTGGATGTCGACCATCTCCTGGCCCTCGACGCGGTGCACCCGACCCTGGTGGAGTCGGTAGCTTCCCGGTCGTGCGCCAGCTTCTGCGGGCAGTCCCGCGTTCGGCATGGGTGTGGCTATCGCCACCGATTGGTAGACCGCTGCAGGCAGCATGGCGATGCGGTCCAGCAGTGCCGATGGCAGATCACCTTCGTACGCCGCCATCGGCACTTCCTCGTAGCCATTGCTTTCCTGCCGGACGAGGCCGATGCAGAACTGCGGGTGCTTGGCGTACCAGGCGTTGATCGCCATGTAACGCGTGTGGCACTGCGGGTGGCGCAACTGCTCGGGCACCAAGGCCTGGTTCAACCAGTCGGCCGCCACGGCTTCGGCCCGTTGGCGCTTGCGCAGGAACAGGATGTCGGTTTGCACATCCGTTGCAGCCAGGCCAGAGAACGCGCCCTGCGGCAGCCGGATCGCCCCCAGCAGGTGAGCCTGCGAGGCGATGAACTCCCGCACGCCTTCGGACTGGGCATCCATGGTGTGGCTGCTGGTGATGAAGCACACCAGGCCGCCTGGCCGCACGGCCTCCAGCGCACGGCCAAAGAAATAGTTGTGGATGCTGAACCGGGCATACGCCCGGTTGCGCACGTCGGCAACCTTGTACTTGCCGAAGGGCACGTTGCCGATCGCCAGGTCGAACCAGTCGTCGGGCAG
>JANPAY010000402.1:0-1917 GCA_031430155.1 Comamonadaceae bacterium | reverse complement strand
AAAAGGGACAACGGCACGCGCGAGCGTGTTGTAAATTCGAAGGGTCATGGGAAAAGTGTTCGTTACAATTGGTCGCAATGTTAGCACTCGAAAGTATCCATGTATTTGAACGATTCTGCGCGTAAGCTTATTTTGGCGATTACCGCCACCGCACTCACTGCTCTATTGAACATCGCGCATGCTGATGAGTATGCAGACGTTGCGCGCTTGTCTAAAGCCAAACAATTTCCAGAAGCCTTATCCAAAGCCGATCAGTTCTTGGCTTCTAAGCCGCGCGACCCCCAAATGCGCTTTATCAAAGGGGTGGTGCAAAGCGAAATGGGCAAAATGAGCGAAGCGACCAGTACATTTACACGTTTAACCGAAGATTTTCCTGAACTGCCAGAACCTTATAACAACCTCGCGGTCATCTATGCCAACAATGGTCAATTTGACAAGGCGCGTTCTGCGCTCGAGATGGCCATCCGAACCAATCCAAGCTACTCTACGGCGCACGAGAATTTAGGCGATATTTACGCCAAGCTCGCCAGTCAAGCCTATGCCAAAGCCTTGCAACTGGATACGAGCAATGCCGCTGTCCCTTCTAAACTGGGATTGATACGTGAGCTGTTTTCAACAACAGGCGGCGTCAAACCCGCTGCGCCCACACCTGTTGCAATCATTCCCGCACCAACAGCTAATCCTGTCGTTGCACCCATTCAACCCAAACAACCAACGGCCATAGTTTCCTCACCATCGGCTACCAGCCAGCCAAGCGTTGCCCCTGCCAGTGTGACCAACGCCATGTCGAGCCGCGATATTGATGCTGCGGTTACTACATGGGCGAAGGCCTGGAGTGATCGTGACATGAAGGGCTACCTTGGTAGCTATGCTAAAGGCTTTACACCTAGTAGCAAACAGTCATACGAAGCTTGGCAAGAAGAGAGAAAAGCTCGCATCATGGGCAAATCACATATCACCGTCAAATTGAGCAATATCAATGTTTCCATGAGTTTGAATGGCTCAGCTGCAACGGTCAAATTCAAGCAAGACTACAAAGCTGATTCACTTGCAACAAGTAGTCGTAAAACCTTGGAGATGGTGAAATCGGGTGATCGTTGGCTTATTACCAAAGAAATTGCTGGTTAATGTCACTTCGTTTTTTTGGTCTCAGCAGCTTAGTCGCAGCGTCTATCTTCGGTAGTAGCCTTTGGCATCACGCCAGCAGCTATGCCAAAAACAAGACGCGTGACAAAGCGTCTGCCGTTGCCAGCGCGCCCTATGAGGCAGAAACACGCCTCATTGCCATCTATAAGCTTATTGGCTCAGGACAAGCTCGTGAAGCGTTGCCGCTTGCCGCGCAGTTAACCAAAAACTTTCCCACATTTCAGCTAGGCCATCTGGTCTACGGAGATTTGCTCAACATGCAAATCAAGCCCACCTCCAAGCTGGGCGAACTACCGGCTAACCTGAATAAAACAAGCAATTCAACCGCGTTAGCAGAGCTACGCGAAGAATCGGTACAGCGCGTCAAAGGGCTTCAAGATCGTCCACTAGCCGGCACTGTTCCAAGCCAAATTTTAGGATTAACCACTAGAAATAAACACGTCATTGCTGTGGATGCCAGCAAGTCTCGCCTTTACGTTTTAGAAAATAGCGACGCAGGCTTGAAGCTGGTGATGGATACCTACATTTCAGTTGGCAAAGAAGGTATTGGTAAGTACGTGCAAGGCGACTTAAAAACACCGCTTGGTGTGTATTACCTCACCACGCCTGTCGATCCCAAGCTTTTGGCACCACTTTATGGCGGTGGTGCGTTGCCTATCAACTATCCCAACCCATTTGATCAGCGACTGGGTAAGTCCGGCCATGGTATTTGGCTGCACGGCACCATGCCGGAGCGCTACTCACGTCCCGTTAAAGCGACCGATGGTTGTG
>JANPAY010000401.1:0-3900 GCA_031430155.1 Comamonadaceae bacterium | reverse complement strand
AATGCCTGTATGCGCCCAAATCAATTTGAGTTTTTGGCCTTTGCTGGGCGTAGGCGCCATGAGCAAATCAATGGCTGCATCATCCACATGCGCCAAGATCACGAGCTGTTTCTCTTCCGCAAACGCCATTAATTTTTGAGCAATAGCACCTTTGGCATTGGCGCTTTCATAAAGATGAAACTCACCAATCCCTCGGTAAGCCCCAGCAGCTGTGCCTTTAGCGTATTCAGCTTGCACCATGTCATAGATAGTCGGGTCGCTAAACCAGCTGCTGTAGTCCGCGCGGTTTCGGTACAAGCGAATAAACGGTACAACCGCCACCCCTGCCTGCTTGGTCAGCTCTGAGGAAGCCAGCGCCAGTGTTCCTGCATTCGGGCGGCTGTTAGCCACAATGGCTTTCACACCGTTGCGCTTCATGCGCGAGAGCACATCTGGCAAGGGGTGCGGCCCCGATTTGCCATTCCACGCCTCGTCGTTGTAGTGAAGGTGCGCGTCAAAAATAGGACCCGCGTAATCGGCGGCAGATGCACTGCCAGCCAATAGGAATAAACAGCCAAAAATAATACGTTTCATCTTGTCACTCCTTGATTGATGGCTATGGTATCGACTCGGCGCTTGATAGCCCCTATCAATCGATTAGCTATTTTCAATTAGACTTATTTATAGCCAATCACTACCATTCGTCCTGTGTTGATAAATTTTGTTAATTTTTAATCAGGAGTAAAACCATGAGTCAAGCTACCCAGCGCCCCGAGATCAAAACCTTTGCCAACTTAGAGTCCGCCTTTGCGGGCGAGAGCATGGCGCATATCAAGTACCGTTATTTCGCCAAGCTCGCTCGCGCTGCGGGTGACGAGGAAACTGCGAAAACCTTTGAGGCCACAGCCGACCAAGAAGTCATGCACGCCTTTGGTCACCTTGATTTGCTCTATCCAGCCGCTACGATGACGCCCGCCAAGGCTTTGCAAATCGCGATTGACGGCGAGACCTACGAGTACACCGAGATGTACCCGACATTCCGCAAAACGGCAGAACTTGAGGGCAACGCTGCGGCTGTGGCTGAGATGGATGAGCAGATCGAAGAGTCAAAAGTTCATGCCGCGCAATTTAAAGCGACGCTTGAGAAAGCGCAAAAGCGTTTTGCAGCGCTCGCTAAAGTAGAAGAGCGCCACGCCAACCACTACAAAGCACAGCTTGCTAAAGTCACTGCTTAATTTGTGACAGCGTAAGTTTTTCGCACTCTGCACGACCTATTTCTATCCATTTATATTTTTGAAAGATTCCCCATGAAGACCTATCTTTGCATCGTTTGCGGTTTTGTGTATGACGAGGCTGTTGGCCGCGTTGAAGACGGCATTGCCGCTGGCACTAAGTTCTCAGACATTCCAGACTCTTGGGCTTGCCCTGACTGCGGTGTTGCCAAAGCTGACTTTGAAGTCGTCGAAATATGATCGTCATCGTCGGCTCAGGCCTTGCGGCCTGGAGCACCGTGCGCGAACTGCGCAAGCTGGAAGCCAGTTCAACGGAAGATGCCTCTGGCAATCGTCAGCAGCCAATCACCTTGATCTGCGCGGATAGCGGCGACTTTTACGCCAAGCCCACGCTCTCAAACGCTTTGGCACAAAAGCGCACGCCCACGCAGTTGGTCACCACACCAGCAGCAAAGATGGCTGAGACACAAAATGTCACGCTCATTGCAAACACTAGCGTCCACAAAATTGATGCGGCGACGCGAGTGGTGCAGACCGATAAGGGTGATTTCAGCTATGACCGCTTGGTGTTGGCGCTAGGCGCAAGTCCCATCCGCATCCCCGTTGATGGCGATGCAAGTGACAAGATTCTGTCCGTCAATTCAATTTCAGACTTTGCGGTGTTTTATGCCAAGCTGGAGGGCACACCCAAGCACGTCGCCATCATGGGTGCGGGCTTGATTGGCTGTGAGTTTGCCAACGACCTCGTACTCGGTGGTCATACCGTCAGCGTCGTCGATCCTGCCCCAAGGGCGTTAGCTGCGCTCATTGACGAGAGCACGAGCCTAGAGTTGCAAAGCAAGCTTGCGCCGCTTGGTGTGACTTGGCATTTTGGTACAACAGTAACGGCTGCAAGCCAATCGCAGCAAGGCCTGCAGACCTATTCTGTCCAATTGGCAAATGGCAAAACGTTGGGTGCTGATCTTGTTTTGAGTGCCATCGGCCTACGCCCCAATACGCAATTGGCAAAGGATGCAGGCCTCGCAACCGATCGCGGCATTGTGGTGAACGAGTTTCTGGAAACTAGCGACCCCATCATTTTTGCGCTGGGTGATTGCGCGCAGTACGGCTTCGTGAGCGGCAAAATCCAAGTGCTTCCCTACGTCATGCCCGTGATGCACGCCAGCCGCGCCTTGGCGAGCACCCTCTCTGGCAAGCCTCAGCCAGTGCGGTTTCCAGCCATGCCCGTGCGTGTCAAAACGCCAGCACATCCGATTACGGTGGCCTCGCCTATTTAATTGGGCTGCTGGGATTGCGACGCTAAAAATATCCCCGGCAAGATGATGAGCGCACCGATCGCGTGATAAATGTGCAGTGGCTCACCTAGGGCAAACCATGCCAGCAACGCTGCATAAAGCGGTCCCAAATACAGCACCAAAGCCGTACGTGCTGCACCAATATTCTTTTGCAGCATGGCATAACAAAGATAAGCACCACTGCTTGGGAAGATTGCAGTCGCTAAGACCAAGCCTGCCGTCGTCCAGCCTATCACTGTGTGCGTGTAAGCCATGCCAGATAAGGCCTCGACCAGAGCCAATGGCAGCGTAAATAGAGCGCCCGCGACGGCAATTAAAACCAATCTAGCCAGCGGACTAAAACTGCTTGGCCAGCGTTTGAGCAAAATGGAATAGATCGCCCAAGCAATTGCGCAACCGAGCACCCACAAGTCACCCGCCACAAATTCAGTCTGGGCGATGGCGATCCATCGACCTTGTATCACTACGTGCACCAAACCTGATAGCGCAAGCGTCACCCCCAACCATTGGCGTTTGCGCAATCGTTCGTTTAAAAATAGTGCGGCAGCAAGAACGATGAACACTGGGGAGAGTGCATAGATCAACGCAATATTATTGGCGGCTGTTGTGCGTGCTGCGATATAGACCCACGCACCGCAAACCCACATACCCAGCATGCCAAGCGCCAAGCAGTGCCAGCGCTCAGCCCAAATCAAATGTCGCTTGGCTTTGAGCTCTGGCCATGCAAATGCACCTAGCAATAAGGCTGCCAAGCCCCATCGTGCAAAGGCCAGTGCATGTGGAGCAATGAAAGTCGGCGCCTTCCTGGCAATCAAATAATTGACGCTCCAAAAAGCCGGAATCAAAAAGATGAGCGCCCACGAAAAAGCTGAGATTGGAGTGCTTTGAGGCATCTCTTGAGTAGTGGAAACTACGGTATTTATGGTCGACATTGAGGGCTAAAATCCAACATTCTTAAAAAAACTAACGATCTGCATTGCGCTAATCGTAACGAATATGACAACTGACAACAAAAATAAAGCTGCCGAACTCCGCGCTGCTGCCCTCGATTATCACGAGTTCCCTATCCCCGGTAAGATTCAAATTGCAGCCACCAAGCAGCTGATTAACCAACACGATCTCGCTCTAGCTTACTCCCCAGGTGTTGCCGCCCCGTGTGAAGAAATTGTCAAAGATCCCACCGCTGCGTTTAAGTACACGGCACGTGGTAATTTGGTGGCCGTCATTACCAACGGCACCGCCGTACTGGGACTGGGCAACATTGGCCCTCTTGCCGCTAAGCCAGTGATGGAAGGCAAAGCCGTTTTATTCAAAAAATTTGCAGGCATCGACGTGTTCGACATCGAAATTGATGAGCGCGATAACTTAGACAAGTTGGTGGACATCATTGCGTC
>JANPAY010000400.1:0-2297 GCA_031430155.1 Comamonadaceae bacterium | reverse complement strand
ATGCGTCCCTCGACTTTGTACGACCAATGTTTGTATTGATCGGGGCTGGTGCGGTAATCAACGATGGGGTTTGTAACGGCTGTCATGGCATTCCTTTTGAAGTTCAGTGAATGAATTATGTTTCCACTGAAAACCAATTGAATGCACTATGTTGCTACTGCAATTGCTGGCGTTCTTTTGCAAACGCTACATACCAATCTAAGCAAGCAGGATTCGCCATGGCGTCTTTGTTGACCACCTTCTCAATCGGCTGACCGAGCAGTAACTTCTTAATCGGCAGCTCTTGTTTCTTACCGCTCAGCGTTCGCGGAATTTCGGGTACTTGGAAGATGTCGTTAGGCACAAAACGCGGGGAGAGTGCTGTGCGGATAGACTCGTTCAAAGCCTTACGCAGTGGGGCATCCAGAGTGATGCCCTCACGCAGCACGACAAACAGTGGCATATAGCTGTCGCGTCCCAAATACTCCAAATCCACCACCATAGAGTCCAGCACTTCGGGTAGCGCTTCGACGGCGCTATAGATTTCGCTCGTGCCCATGCGCAGGCCAAATCGGTTGATGGTGGCGTCGCTTCTGCCGTAAATGATGCAGCCGCCGTCCGTGCCAATTTTGAGCCAGTCGCCGTGCCGCCATACAGGCGAACGTGTGCCGTCAGGCTGTGCCCTGCTGTACATGTCGAAGTAGCTGCTGATGTATCTGGCGTTGCCCGCATCGTTTAAAAAATACAGCGGCATCGATGGCAGCGGCTGCGTGCACACCAGCTCGCCAACCTCACCGATGACGGGCTTACCGTCTTCATTCCAGGCCTCGACTGCACAGCCGAGTAATCGTGTTTGCATTTGCCCTGGGACGCTCGGCAGATCACGATTGCCGCCAATAAACGCACCGCAAAAATCTGTGCCGCCGCTGATGTTGCACCACCAGATGTCTTCTCCCCTCTCCCTTGATGGGAGAGGGGTGGGGGAGAGGGTGATTTTTCTAAACTGATCCGTTCCCCACTGCTGCACGTCCGCTGGCAGGGGCGATCCCGTGCAGCCCAAAGCTCTGACTTTGGAAAGATCCCCGCAGCTAGCCACGTCTAAACCCGCCTTCATGCAGTTGGTAAAAAACGCTGCGCCTGCGCCAAAGAACGTGACTTTGTGCCGCGCCGCAAAGCGCCAGAGCACGCTCCAATCGACGTTGTCTTTGCTACCCGATGGATTGCCGTCGTAAATGCAAATCGTCGTGCCATTCGCCAAGCCGCCCATTTGGGCGTTCCACATGACCCAACCCGTGCTGCTGTACCAGTGGAAGCGCTCGCCAAAGCTGTTAGCGGCGTAGCTTGCGCCAATGTCGTTACCGAGCACCTTGTGCGCCAGCATCACGGTCACAATGCCGCCGTGTCCATGCACGATGGGTTTGGGCAGCCCGGTTGTGCCGCTGGAGTACACAATCCACAGCGGATGGTCGTAGGGCAGCCATTCGGGTTGGAAGCTAGCTGTTTCGGCGATTGACTTTTGGGTCAATGTTTCAAAGTCATGCAGTGGAACTGTCACTGCTGCAGGCCTTGCTGCATAAGGCGTGGCGAGCAACACTACGTTTTTCACGCTAGGTAACGCTACTTGCAACTCTTCCATTACTGCGCTTCGATCCATGGCTTTGCCGCCATAGAACACACCGTCCACGCCGATTAAAACTTTGGGCGTGATCTGCGCAAAGCGATCCAGCACGGCAGCTGTGCCCATATCGGGTGCGCACACGCTCCACACCGCGCCAATAGAAAAGCAGGCCAGCGCAGCCACCATGGTCTCGGGGATGTTGGGCATGTAAGCCGCTACGCGGTCACCACGCTCTACGCCAAGCGCTTTCAAATGCAGCGCTATTGAGGCGACTTGGCAGCGTAGCTCAGGCCACGATAGCTCGCGCACCACGCCTTGCTCGTTTTCGCTGACGATGGCTAAAAATCCTGCGGCGTGAGCTGCACTGACATGCCGAAACACCTGCGCGGCATAGTTGACCTGCGCGCCAGGAAACCACGTGCAGTCAGGCATGCCGCGATCGATCAGTACAGTGCTGTGCATCGTGGGAGATTGGATTTCAAAGTAATCCCAAATCGATTGCCAAAAGGCTGCAATGTCAGTGGTGGACCAGCGCCACAGCGCGTCATAAGAGTTGAAGTGCAGCTTGCGTTCATGGGCCAGCCACTCGGTGTAGAGGCGAATTTGCGGGATGTAAGGGGCGGGCGTAGTTTTCATCTTCAGAATTATGGCGAAAATGGTCGCTATGTCTCTACTCGTTTTCTCTCATGCCAATAGTTTT
>JANPAY010000399.1:0-19819 GCA_031430155.1 Comamonadaceae bacterium | reverse complement strand
TCTGCGACGAAATGCCTAAAAAGGTACGCCAGTTACCACTTGATCCCTAAGCGATTAAACAGCTTAGACAGCACAAACAGCGGCCCTACCCATAAATATTGAATATCCTCAAAGAACGATGGCTTTTTGCCCTCTATCTTGTGACCAATGAATTGCAAAATCCATGCGCCAACAAACAGGGCTATTGAGGCCGTGACTAACTGTGCGCCTAGCGTTTGGATGACCCATAGCATCACCGCCGACCATACGAGCATGGTGATTAAAAATACGGCGGATAGCCTTGCGTAGTAAATGAAGCTGCCAGCTAAAAATGCGTACAGCACAAAGGGATGGATGGCGTAGAGCAAGCCCGACAGGCTTAGCATGATGAGCGGTATGGCAACGAAGTGAATCAACTCGTTCGTGCTGTTTTGGTGGCTCTCGCCGTAGTGGTTGATGAGGGTATCAACTTTGCGAATATCAGTCATGTCGTTACTTCCATTTCCAAAATTTGCCGCAGAGGCCTCGGTAAATAAATGCTTGGCTAGGTTTGCTGGGCGTACTGCCAGTGGCTTCGATAGAGACGGCTAACTCAACTGCATTTGAAAACACCGCCTCTGAAGGTTCACTCAGCGATATTTTGCTCCATTTTTCGTTAGGGATGACTGCCACAGGTGCGACTTGCCCATCCTTATCAATTCGCCACAAATATAGCGTTTGCGCAGCGGCCAGTGTGGCGATACTGGCTTGCTGCATTTCGACTATTTTTCCTTGCCGTAGGCTTGAGACCGTGAGACCCGTCTTGCCACTGGGTGTGGCCAAAACACCGACATAACTTTCGGGCAGAACAGATTGGCGCTGACTGAGTGATTGCATTTGCCATAGCACAGGCACAAAACCGCCCACGCCAAGGCCAATCACCATGGCACCGATCGGTAGCGGCATGAGTAAGTTTTGCCACCAAGCGCGGCTAGGCGCTATTGCCCTAGGGAGGAGCTGGGTTTGAATGGCAATCGACTTCCAAAGCGATGCCTTTGGCTCTAAACTGGGCAAAGCTGTATGCAGTGGACTCAAACGATCGGTCCAAGCAGACACAACCGCCGCAATGTTTGGGCGAGTTTGCATCACCGCCTCAAAGCGCGCGCGTGCACGGCCTTGTAGTGTGCCCAGTACATAGCTGGATGCCAATTGATCGACAAGGGAGGGATGCTCGTGCCATTTCATATGTTGTTCTCCATGCAGCCTTTGAGTCTTGCTAAGCTGCGGCGCGTCCATGCTTTGACCGTGCCGAGGGGTTTTGCCATGCGCTGAGCAATTTGTATGTGCGTCAGTCCGTCATAAAAAGCAAACAACATGGCCTGCCTTGGTTCGCCTTCTAATCGACTCATGCAGTCGCCAAGCCTCGCACCCTCCTGATTCGCCATCATTTGTGGCAACGGCGAGTTGGATTCATCAGCCACATCGTGCGAGTGTTCCGTCCCATCATCATCGATCCACTGAAGCGGTGTTTCAGGCCTTTTCTTACGCAGCGAATCAATGGCACGGTTACGCGTCACCACACAAAGCCACGCCAAACTCAAGTTTTGACCCAGGAGACGCGGAACAGATTCATTCCAAATCTTGACGAAGACTTCTTGCACCACATCTTCCGCAGCAGCTGTATCTTGCAAAACCCGCCAAGCCACAGCCAGTAAGCGTTTAGCGGCAATGTCATAGAGGGATTTGAACGCGACTGCATCACGCAAACCAATGCGCGATAGCAGTCTTTCTATTTCTAGGCGTTCATCCATGCAGTCGATACTACCCCATCCGCATTATTTGACGAGATGCCAAACGCCTGCTTTGCCGTCGCCGTTACGGTCGCCAGCTTTGGCATCGCCTGCAAAATAATACAGTGGCTTGCCATTGACTGTCCACTGACGTGTACCAGCCGAGTCGATGATGCCGTAGTCGCCTTTTGCGGCCGCGCCTGCGGGTGCGGCATAAGCAGGCCAGTTGGCCAAGCATGGACCAGCGCAATTGCTTTTATTGGCTTCGTCTTTGTCAAATATGTAGACGTTGCGGCCTGCGGCATCTGTCAATGCGACTTCTTTCATAACGGGCTGCGCTTGTACGCTAGCTGCAAACAAAGCAACGAGTGCGGTAGCTAAGAGAGTTTTTGTCTTCATGATGCAAATTCCTTAAAAGTTGAAAAGTTAAAAAACTAAGAGGACGCAAAATGACGTCCCGCCTATAGAACGAGGCAACTTTTGATTTGGATGCAGCTAATGCAAAATAAATTTATAAATCTTAGAAGTCGCGCCAACCCGCATACAGCCGAGTGAGGGTCGTGATGCCACAAAGAGCAGCAAATCCATAGGCAAGCACAGCAAAATGCTGTGGCATGAAGCACATCAGCGCAAAGCAAAGCAAGGTCTCAAATGCCTCAGTGAGCCCACCAAGGTAAGTGATCGCTTTGTTGGTGGATGGCACATCACCGCGCTTTTTGGCAAAGCTGGCGTAGGCTAAAAAGCTGGAAGCTGTACCCATAAAAGCGAACAGTAGCGTCGCAGCGGCGAGGCTATTTACGGCGGGATTGGCAATGGCAAATGCAAGCGGGATGCTGGCGTAGAAGATGAAATCAAGGGTGATGTCTAAAAAGCCACCGCGATCAGTCGGTTTAGTGAGCCTTGCTACGGCGCCGTCAAGTGCATCGAGTGCACGCGAGACGAGCACGAGCGCCAGACCCGCCAAGTAGTGATGATTGGCAATCAAGCCCACGCTAGCGATTCCAATAAAAAACCCAATAATCGTAATGGCATTGGCCTGCAGGCCAATCCGAATAAGGGCTCGCGAGGCACTATCGACGCAGGGCTTGATGAGTATGGATAGTGTGCGGTCTATCATGCAAAGCCTTATCTAGTATGACCTGCGCTAGCTCAAAAGCGCGGTAGAAAACTCTCTCGCATCGAACGGCTGCAAGTCTTCCAGCGCTTCGCCGACGCCGATAAAGTAGACCTTTGGTGCATTCGGCAGCAGTGCAATGGCTGCAAGCACACCGCCTTTGGCTGAGCCGTCAAGCTTTGTGATGATGACTCCCGTCACGCCAATGGCCGCATCAAATGCTGTGAGCTGTGCGAGGGCGTTTTGTCCTGTGTTGCCGTCCAGTACTAAGAGTACTTCGTGCGGCGCAGTGCTATCTGCTTTTTGAATCACACGCTTAATTTTTGTCAGCTCTGCCATCAGATGCGCCTGCGTGGGCAAGCGCCCTGCGGTGTCGGCAATCACAAGGTTTGTTCCGCGTGCCTTGCCAGCCATTACTGCGTCGTAGCACACGCTGGACGGGTCGGCGCCTTCCGTGCTGATGATGTCGACCTTACCCATGGCATTGTTTTGTTGTTCGTTTTGGTTGCGGTCCGCCCACACGGACAGTTGCTCGCGAGCGGCGGCGCGAAAGGTGTCCGCAGCTGCTAGCAAAACCGATGCGCCTTGGTTTGCAAAATGCCATGTGAGTTTCCCGATACTGGTGGTTTTGCCGGCGCCGTTCACACCAGCGACCATCATCACGGTTGGCTGGCAAGCCAATACCAGCTTGGCTTGCAGCGGTGCTAATAGATCCGTCATGGCATCAATGAGCAGTGCTTTAACTTGCAATGAGTCGTTTGCTTTGGTTGCTTTGACTCTCGTTTTGAGGTCATTTAATAGATGCTGGGCCCCTGCCACGCCTGTGTCGGCCATCAAGAGAGCGGCTTCCAGTTCTTCGTAAAGCGCGTCGTCAATTTGCTTGCCCGTAAAAACTTCGGAAATGGCACGGTTGGTTTTTTGCAAGCCGCTTTTAAGCTTAGAAAAGAATGTCGCCATCTGCTTAAACTTTCACCACGACAGGCTTGGGCTTGGTATGAATCAGTTTAGTAGCCGCTTCCATATCACCCGCTAGCAAAAGCGGCACAGCCTCTAAGCTGCGTGCGATAGACGCGTGAATAGCCTCGCGGTGCGCAGCCATTGGTTTTTGCAGCACCCAGTTAATGACTTCGTCGCGTACGCCCGGATGCCCGATGCCGATGCGCAGCCGCCAATAGTCGCTAGAACCCAGTTTGGCATGAATATCGCGTAGACCGTTATGTCCTGCATGCCCGCCACCAAACTTCACTTTGGTTTGACCAGGCGGGATGTCGAGTTCGTCGTGAACGACCAAGATTTCTTCGGGTTTGATTTTGTAGAAATTAGCCAAAGCGCCAACCGATTGACCTGAAAGGTTCATAAAGGTTTGCGGCTCCAAAAGCCAAAAGGCTTGCCCGCTGGAGTTGCCTCTAGCGACCAAGCCTTTATAAGCTCTGTCCGAGTTAAGGGTTAGCTTTAGTTTGGCAGCCAAGGCTTCAAGCCACCAGAAACCCGCGTTATGGCGGGTTCCTTCGTACTCAAAGCCTGGGTTGCCAAGGCCAACAAATAACTTAATCACTGGGAGTGATTATTTTTTAGCAGGTGCTTTCTTTGCTGGAGCAGCTTTCGCATCAGCAGCAGGCGCAGCATCAGCGGCGGGTGCTTCCTCAGCAGCTTGCACCACTACCGAGACGATAACCGGATCGTTGGTTCCGCGCTTGACCACTTTCACGCCTTTTGGCATGGTGAGGTCTGATGCGTGGAGGGAAACGCCTTTGGTCAATGCGCTCAAATCAACGGCGATGAACTCTGGCAAATCCGCTGGTGCGCAAGTGATTTGCAGCTCGTTAATCACGTGCGTGATCAAGCAGTTGTCAGTCTTGAACGCAGGCGATATCTCTTGTCCTGAGAAGTGCAAAGGCACTTTCATGGTGAGCTTGGTGCCAGCTTCCACACGCTGGAAGTCGATATGCAGCACGAGTTGGCGGAATGGGTGCATTTGCACGTTACGCAGCAAAACTTTGCTGGTGGTGCCATTGATTTCCATGTCCAAAATCGAAGCGTGGAAGGCTTCTTTTTTCAAGGCATGCCACAAATCATTGTGATCGAGCTCGATCTGGATGGGGGCAGCCTCGCCACCGTAAACAATTGCGGGTGTGCGACCCGTAATGCGGAGACGGCGGCTCGCACCCGTGCCCTGCTTGGCGCGCTCAAAAGCGGTAAATTTCATAATGTTCTTCTTCTAAAAGTTAAGGTTAAACCAATTAAGGTTGAAATACGCAAGATCCACCGCGACCAGTGTGATCTTGCTTGTCAAGTTCTAGGCTCAAAAAATGCTAACGCTTAAAAAAGCGTTGGCGCGTCTTGCTCCGAGAACAAACTCATGACCGACTCGCCTTTGGCCATACGCTGGATGGTTTCAGCCATCAGCGGGGCGACAGAGACTTGTCGAATTTTTTTGCAAGCTTTCGCCGCATCAGAAAGGGGAATCGTATTGGTCACCACGACTTCATCTAAAGCCGAGCCTTGGATGCGTTCAATCGCAGGACCCGAAAAAATGGGGTGTGTGCAATACGCATACACCTGCTTCGCTCCGCGCTCTTTCAGCACTTCGGCTGCTTTGACCAGCGTGCCAGCCGTATCAATCATGTCGTCCATGATGACGCAGTTGCGACCTTCAATTTCGCCAATCACGTGCATCACTTCAGACACATTGGCTTTAGGGCGACGCTTGTCGATGATGGCTAAATCACAATTGAGCTGCTTGGCTAGCGCACGTGCACGAACCACGCCGCCCACATCGGGCGAGACGACAATTAAATCTTGATAGTTTTTAGCGCGAAGGTCGGCTAGCAGCACAGGCGATGCATAAATATTGTCAACAGAAATATCAAAAAAACCTTGGATTTGGTCTGCGTGCAAGTCCATGGTCAGCACATGATCGACGCCGACAGTCTCGAGCAAGTTAGCAACCACTTTTGCAGAGATCGGCACGCGGCTTGAGCGCGGACGGCGATCTTGGCGTGCATAACCAAAATACGGAATGATCGCCGTGATGCGCTCCGCAGATGAGCGTTTGAGCGCGTCCACCATAATGAGGAGTTCCATCACGTTTTCGTTGGTAGGCGCGCAAGTGGATTGCACGACAAACACATCACGTGCACGCACGTTTTGTTTGATTTCAACCGTCACTTCGCCATCCGAAAAGCGTCCGACATCGGCAGCGCCTAGCTTAGTGCCAAGGCACTTGGCAACTTCTGCGGCGAGTTCGGGGTTGGCGTTACCCGTAAAAACCAAAAAATCTGGATGATGGCTTGACATGGCAGGTGGGTAAAAAAATTTGGCAGGGGTGGAAGGATTCGAACCTTCGAGTGCTGGAATCAAAATCCAGTGCCTTAACCAACTTGGCGACACCCCTACGGTGTAATTTTGCTACAAATCCTGCAAAACCACCCAGCGGGTAAGCTGGGAGCAGTAGTCAAATCAAAAGAATCTGGAATGGGCGCAAAAACTGCGCTTCCGGACCCTGTCATCCTGCCAACGAGTCCTTGGGCTTCAAACCACTCTAGAGCGGTCTGTATATCGGGACATATCTGCAGGGCAACTGGCTGCAAATCGTTGCAGCCAAATGGCTCTAAATACTGCTGCGAGGCGTTTGATTCAGTCCATGCAGCAAAGCCTTCGATTGTAGCAGTTTTTGTGTTTCTCGCCAAGTTTGGGGAGGTAAACACATCGGGCGTCGAGACACCGTTAAGTGGCTTGACGACCAAAAATCTGGAGGCAATCGGTAGTTTGGAGAGGTCAATCGGCGTAATTTTTTCGCCGATGCCCTCTACCCAAGCGTCCCGCTCATATAAAAAGAACGGCACATCGGCGCCCAACGTCACGCCGATGGCGGCTAATTGATCGAGTGAGAGGCCGGTTTGCCAGAGTTCGTTTAAGGCAAGTAGCGTCGTTGCAGCGTCTGACGATCCGCCGCCCATGCCCGCTTCAGATGGGATGCGTTTTTCTAGCGTGATGTGCGCCCCGCAGGCCACGCCCGTATTGGCCTGTAAGGCCATCGCCGCACGGATGGATAGATCAATCTCAGGTAATGGTTTGCCTGTCTCATTCAAGCTATCCGTGCGGGTGATACGCCCATCGTGCGTTAATTCAAAGTGCAGGGTATCGCACCAATCAATCCGCATAAAAATTGATTGCAATAAGTGATAGCCGTCTTCGCGCCGCCCCGTAATATGCAAAAACAGGTTCAGTTTGGCGGGAGCTTGGCGAGTGAGGGTTTTGAGTGGCATCTAAAATTAGCGGGCGAAGTATCCGCAGGCATTTTTATTTTAAATCTCGATTATGTACAAACTCGTTTTAATTCGCCACGGCGAGTCCACTTGGAATTTAGAGAACCGCTTCACAGGCTGGACCGATGTTGACCTAACGCCATTAGGCCTCGACCAAGCCAAAGCCGCTGGCCGCGCCCTTAAAGCCGAGGGTTTTGACTTTGACGTGACCTACACCAGCGTCTTAAAGCGTGCGACCCGTACTCTGTGGCACTGCTTGGACGAGATGGATAGAACTTGGCTACCAGTTGTGCATAGCTGGCGACTGAACGAACGTCATTACGGCGGTTTACAGGGCCTCAACAAAGCGGAGACGGCTAAAAAGTATGGCGACGAGCAAGTGCTAATCTGGCGCAGAAGCTACGACACGCCGCCACCCGTGCTCGACGCCAACGACCCACGTAGTGAGCGTGGTGATGTGCGTTACGCCAAGTTAAAGCCTGAGCAAATCCCGCTGACCGAATGTCTAAAAGACACCGTCGAGCGCGTGATGCCGCTATGGGAAGAGTCCATCGCCCCAGCCATCAAAGCAGGCAAGCGCGTCGTGATAGCGGCTCATGGCAACTCGATTAGAGCACTCGTTAAATATCTGGACACCGTGTCCGATAGCGACATTATTGGTGTCAATATTCCGAACGGCAATCCACTGGTGTATGAGTTGGACGCAGATTTGAGGCCGATGGGTAAGCGGTATTTGTTGCCGAATTAATTGAGGCGGTACTGCTGCAGACCTTATCCCATATGGGCTACAGGCTGACTGATTGGGCTACAGCTGCTGCCCACCATCAATCACGATGCGCGTACCCGTGGCGGTTTTGAGATGTGTAGCACAGGCCAGAACGGCGAGTGCCACATCTTCTGGTGTCACGACTCTACCCAATGGTGTCTGCGCGGCCTTCTTTACTAGCTCGGCACGTGTGCGTCCTTCAACGAAATCCGTATCCACTGATCCTGGCGAAACACATAAAAAGCGCACGGCTGGCCCGAATACGCGTGCCATTGACATCGCCATCGTGTCGAGCGCAGCTTTGGCCGCGCAGTAAGCGATATTGCTTCCCGAGCCCGTAAACGCCGAGATGGACGACACGTTAACAACCAGCGCATCGGCAGAAGCTTGAAGCAACGGCATCAAGGCGCGAGTAATGGAAAACGTGCCTCCAACATTGGAGAGCAAGATGTCGTTAAACAGATGATCGTCCATCGTCTCAAGGTCGGCGTGGGCCACGCGGCGGGTAAATCCAGCTGAATTGACGAGAATATCGATCTTGCCAAATTTCGATTGCAGCGCCTCGGCAATTTCAGAGTGCGAAGTATCGCTTTTGAGCGAGATCTGCATCACAGAGTGATTTTGCCCAGATTCGGTTGTAGGTAGCTGCTTGCAGAGAGCTTCGGCGCGATCCAACCCTTGGTTGTAGCCAATCACCACGCTAGCACCTTCATCGGCAAGAGCGCGGGCGCAAGCTGCACCAATACCACTGCTTGCACCTGTGACTACCGCGATTTTTCCAAGCAAACGTTTCATAGGAGGCCTTTGCTGACGTGGTTTAGCCGAGCAACGAATCAGCGCGCTTTTGCGCCGCAGCAAAATCCAAATCACCCGAGTAAATGGCGCGGCCGCAAATGACGCCTTCAATCGCCGCGTCGTTGTCGTCGGTGTGCGCTTTGCAAAGCGCGTCAATGTCGTCCATGCCAGCCAAACCGCCCGAAGCAATCACGGGAATCGTTAAGGCTTGCGCGAGCTTGAGTGTCGCGTCAATGTTGATGCCACTCAGCATGCCATCACGACCAATATCCGTGTAGATGATGGACTCTACGCCGTAGTCTTCAAACTTTTTGCCAAGATCAATCACTTCGTGCCCCGAGAGCTTGCTCCAGCCATCGGTGGCGACTTTGCCGTCTTTGGCGTCTAAGCCGACAATGATGTGACCAGCGAAAGCGAGGCAAGCCTCTTTCAAGAAGCCAGGATTTTTAACCGCTGCCGTACCGATGATCACGTAACGCATGCCTGCGTCGATGTATTTTTCAATGGTGTCCATGTCGCGGATGCCACCGCCTAGTTGTACGGGGATGTCCTCGCCCACAGCTTTGAGAATCGATTTGATGGCGGTGAAGTTTTGTGGTTTGCCCGCAAATGCGCCGTTCAGATCAACTAAGTGCAAACGCCGCGCCCCCTTATCCAGCCAGCTTTTCGCCATCACAGCAGGATCCACGCCAAAGGTGGTGGATTGGTTCATGTCGCCTTGTTTAAGGCGAACGCAGTGACCGTCTTTCAGGTCGATAGCGGGGATCAAAATCATGATCTGATATTTCCAGTTAAGGCTTCCAACTTAAAAAATTACGATAGAGCGCGAGGCCTTGCGCCGCGCTTTTCTCTGGGTGAAATTGTGTCGCAAACAGGTTATCTTTGGCAATAGCAGAGGCAAAAGCCGCGCCATAATCAGTCTCACCTGCGATGTGCTGCCTGTCAATTGGCTTGGCATAAAAACTATGCACAAAATAAAAATAACTCTGGTCCGGAACGCCCGTCCAGATGGGGTGTACGGCATCTTGATGTGTTTTTTGTGCGACACGATTCCAACCCATTTGAGGCACTTTAAAGCGCGAACCGTCGGTTTGCAGGTTTTCTGCCAAATCAAACTTAAGCACCTCGCCTGCAATCAAGCCAAGTGATGCTGTGCCTGCGTCAGAATCACCTTCCGCACTGTGATCCAGTAGCATTTGCATGCCTACGCATACGCCAAACAAAGGCTTGCTTTTTGCAGCTTCTAGCAGGGACTCCATCAATCCAGAAGCCTTTAGCTCGCTCATGCAGTCCCGCATGGCGCCTTGGCCTGGGAGCACGATTCGCTCGGCAGCCCTAACTACATCCGGGCTTTGCGTAATCACGACTTCATAACCCGAGCCAACGGCTGCGGCCTTCACCGCCTGCGACACGGAGCGCAAATTGCCCATGCCGTAATCCACAACGGCGACTGTTTTACTCATAGACGTACTTGCGCCGATTACAGCGAACCCTTGGTCGAAGGAATGACGCCAGCGGAGCGCGGATCAAGCTCTAGCGCCATGCGTAGCGCACGAGCAAAAGCTTTGAACACGGTCTCGCACTGGTGATGCGCGTTCTCCCCTTTGAGGTTGTCAATGTGGAGCGTCACAAACGCGTGATTACAAAAGCCTTGGAAGAACTCGTGTGCCAATTGAGAGTCAAACGCGCCAATCGATCCCGATTTAAACGGCACGTTCATCACAAGTCCAGGGCGACCCGAAAAGTCAATTACCACGCGGCTGAGCGCTTCGTCCAGCGGCACATAGGCATGGCCGTAGCGTCGAATGCCCGTTTTGTCGCCCACGGCTTTTGCGACCGCTTGCCCCAACGTAATGCCCACGTCTTCTACGGTGTGGTGGCCGTCAATATGCAGATCGCCCTTCGCCACAATGTCCAAGTCCATCATGCCGTGACGCGCGATTTGATCCAGCATGTGGTCAAAGAATCCAATGCCCGTATTGAAGTTGGCTTTGCCCGTGCCGTCTAAGTTGACGCTGACACTGATTTGGGTTTCCGCAGTGTTGCGAGAAATAGTGGCCGTTCGTGGTGATGATGGTGTAGTCATAAATTTAATTGGGGACAGACCCTAATTCTTTTAGTAGCAAAGTGTTTTCGTCAGGAGTACCAACAGTCAATCGCAAACAATTGGCAAGCAATGGATGCATTTTAGAGACGTTCTTGACCAAAATACCTTTCGATCTGAGCATGGCAAAGCTAGCATCGGCGTTGGCGAAGCGCACCAAAATCATATTGGCATCGCTCTTGTACGGTGTGACGCCAACTAGCCCTGTAAGCCCCGCGAATAGGCGCTCCCGCTCCGAACGAATGACAGCTGCTTGCGTAGCAAACACGTCTTTGTGCTCTAGCGCGAAGATGCCAATTTCCGCATTCAAACTACTCACGTTGTAGGGTGGACGCAGTTTGTCGATTTGCTCGATGAGCATTTTGCTGCCGATCATGTAACCCAGCCGCGCACCTGCAAGCCCAAACTTAGAGAGCGTTCGCATGAGAATCACGTGGCTATTGAACTCTGGTTCGGTACGAATTTGGTCCAGCCAAGTGGATGATGAAAATGGCTGATACGCCTCGTCGAGCACCACCAACCCCCCATATGCTTTGCAAGCCACGATGATTTTTTTAATCACACGAGCATCCCACAAACTTGCTGTCGGATTGTTGGGGTACGCAATATAAGTGATCGCGGGTTTGTGAGTTGCTACAGCCCCGAGCATGGCGTCCTCGTCGAGTTCAAAATTGACGGTGAGCGGCACACCAACAAAATCCAGTCCCTGCAATTGCGCACTCATTTCGTACATCACAAAACCTGGCAGCGGCGCTAGGATTTTGTTATTGGGCTTATCTTTTGCAGTTAAGCAAGCCATGGCGAGTAGCGAGATCAACTCGTCAGAACCGTTACCCAGCATCAGCTCGCAGCCAGTAGGCAAATCGACGTAATTTTTAAGCGCCGCCTTCAGTTCATCCACACGCAGGGCAGGGTAGCGATTGATCGCAACTGCCCCCAAGGCCATGCCCAGCTTGGCTTGCAGCTCAGGAGATAGCGTAAATGGGTTTTCCATCGCATCCAGCTTCACCATGCCGCGTGAGTCTTGTACCGCATAAGCGTGCATGCCTTGCACGTCAGAACGGATAAAGGTCAGTGGTGATGGTGCGTTTTGCTTGGTCATGTCTCGATTTTAGTGCTCTGCACTTGCTGCATACGCCACATCACGCTGTATTTGCCGCCCTGTGCCAAAAGGGTGCTGTGATTCCCACGCTCAATGATGCGGCCTTTGTCCATCACCAAAATTTCGTGTGCATCAATCACCGTGGATAAGCGGTGTGCAATCACCAGCGTGGTTTTGTTTTGCGTCAGGTTTTTAATCTCAGCCTGAATCGCACGTTCATTGGTCGTATCGAGTGCCGACGTGGCCTCGTCAAAAATCAAAATACTCGGATTTTTGAGTAGTGTTCTAGCAATTGCCACACGTTGTTTTTCGCCGCCCGACAGCTTGAGTCCACGCTCGCCCACCATCGTGTCGTAGCCTTTGGGCGTGCTGCTAATAAAGTCGTGAATGTGTGCTGCTTTGGCAGCAGACTCAATCTGGTCTTGGCTTGCAGAAGTATCGCCATAGCCAATGTTGTACGCCACAGTGTCGTTAAACAAGACCGTGTCTTGCGGCACGATGCCCATGCATTTGCGTAAGCTAGCTTGCGTGACGTTGTGAATGTCTTGCCCATTGATCGCGATCTGCCCCGATTGAATATCGTAGAAGCGATAGAGTAGCCGAGCCAGCGTCGATTTGCCCGATCCCGAGCTACCAACAATAGCCACGGTTTTACCAGCGGGAATTTCAAAACTGATGCCATGCAAAATGGGCCTATCGGCCTCGTACCAAAACTCAACATTGCTGAAAGTCACGGATGGCGTGCCTTGCAGCAGAAGTGGCGTGGCTGAAGGCTTGTCGGCTATCTCACGTTCACGCTCAAGAAGCACAAACATTTTGTCGAGGTCTGTAAGGCTTTGTTTGATCTCGCGGTAGATGACGCCTAAAAAATTGAGTGGAATATAGAGTTGGATCATGAAGGCGTTGACCATCACCAAATCACCTAGCGTCATGCGTCCATCGACCACGCCTTGTGTGGCAAGCCACAGCATGGTGACCAGTCCTGTGGCAATAATGAGCTGCTGCCCCGTATTGAGCAATGACAGGGTCGTTTGCGCTTTGATGCGAGAGCGGCGATAGCGCTCTAGGCTCTCGTCATAGCGTTTTGCCTCAAATGCCTCATTGTTGAAATACTTCACTGTCTCATAGTTGAGTAGTGAGTCCACAGCTTTGCTGTGCGCAGCTGAATCCGCTTCGTTGGCTTGCTTGCGGTACTTGGTGCGCCATTCGGTCACCAGAACAGTGAAGCTAATGTATAGCGCTAAGGCCGCGAGTGTTATCCACGCAAACCATACGTCAAACTTAAAAGCCAAAATGCTCAAGACCAAGGCTACTTCAATCAAAGTGGGAAAGATGCTAAAGAGTGAATAAGAGATCAAAGATTCGATGCCACGCACGCCTCGCTCAATATCGCGTGTCATGCCGCCCGTTTGGCGTTCGAGGTGAAAGCGCAGACTAAGCGCGTGAAGATGCTCAAAGGTTTGCAGCGCAATCGCACGTGTCGCACCTTGCGTGGCTTTGGAAAAAATCAATTCACGCAGCTCAGTAAATAGCGAAGTGCATAACCGTAATGCGCCGTAGGCGATTAACAGTGCCACGGGCACAACCAGCAGCGCACGAGTGGGAGTGATGGTCATGTCATCCACTAATGTCTTTAGCAAGATTGGCACGCCTACATTGGCTATTTTTGCCCCCACCATAAAGGCTAAAGCTATACCTACACGCCATTTGTAACGCCATAAATACGGGAACAAACGTGTCAGCGTTGCCCAATCGGAGCGAGGTAGATCGTTTTTAGGTGCGGGCGGGGAGTCTGAGGTGTGATGACGCATGAGAGTGAGTTTTAAACGTCCAATATGATGACGTTATTCGTTTAATCAATGTTTTAGTCAACTGATTGTCACTATGTCCAACAACTCACCCGCCATCACCACACTTCCGCTAGACAAAGAGCTGGTGCTCAAAGTCATCCCGATGCCTGCCGACTGCAATGCCAATGGCGATATTTTTGGTGGCTGGGTGATGGCGCAAGTGGACTTGGCGGGTTCAGTATTACCCGCAAGGCGGGCGCAAGGTCGTATGGCGACGGTAGCGGTGAATGAATTTATCTTTAAGCAGCCCGTGCGCATTGGTGATTTGTTGTCGTTCTACTCGGAGATCACACGTGTGGGGCGCACATCCATCACGGTCAGCGTCGAGGTCTATGCCGAACGCATGCGTAGCCAAGGAGCCTATACCAAGGTCACCGAGGCACAACTCACTTACGTGGCGATTGATGAAAACGGAAAGCCTAGACCACTTCCACCTTCTCAGGCTATAATTTGAGGCTCAGGCCCGGTAGCTCAGTCGGTAGAGCAGAGGATTGAAAATCCTTGTGTCGGTGGTTCGATTCCGCCCCAGGCCACCAAATTAAAAGCCGCAACAACGAGAGTTTTTGCGGCTTTTTTCGTTTAAACGCACTACATGCGAAGCCACTTGCTTGATTCCAAAATCAAATGCGATTGAAAAATCTTCGCTATGGGCGAGAGTTTTTTGCCTATGGGGTGCACCACATGCCAGTTCGAATTGATGGGAAAGCCCGTCACGTTGAGCACCTTCACAGCTTGCTCTGAGGCATTGCTTTGTAGCGCGTGGCGGGACACAACGGCAATACCAAGATTGCCTGCCACGGCTTCTTTAATGGCTTCGTTGCTGCCAAGCTCTAGACGTACTTGAGGTTTAAATTTTTGCTGTTTAAAAAATGCATTGACCGCCATCCGCGTCCCAGAGCCGAGCTCACGCAAAATAAAACGCTGCTCCTTCAAATCAGCTAGTGCCAGTTGCTTGCGGCGACATAGTGGATGTGTGCTTGCAGCGATGACCACAAGCGGATTGGGCATAAAAATCTGATCGGCCAATTCCATATCGGTGGGCGGCATGGACATGATGTACACATCATCCAAGTTGCCCTTCAATCGCTGCAAAACACCATCACGGTTTAAGACTTCGAGAGCGATTTCAATCTCGGGATGTAGGGCGCAAAAGGAGCCCAAAAGCCGAGGCACAAAGTACTTGGCGGTACTCACGACAGCAACACGCAACTTGCCTCGCTTGAGCCCCTTGGTTTCGTCAACGGTTTGTTTAAACACATCCCATTCGTTGGCAATGTTTCGCGCCGTACGCGCCAGTTCAAGGCCAACCTGGGTCAGATGCACGCGCCTAGAAATCACGTCGTAAAGCGGTAAGCCAACGGCATTGGACACCTCCTTCAACTGCATAGATGCGGTTGGCTGGCTCACATGCATGGCACGCGCTGCGCCGCTCACACTGCCTGTGTCAGCAAGCGCTAAAAACAGTCTTAGTTGACGGAAAGTGATATTCATAGATATTTATCTATATAAAAGTATTTAAATATCGATTTTACTTTATTCATTACTTTTTATAAGATCGCTTGCACAAGGAACACTTATGCAAAATCTTTTAGACCCCGCCATACTTTTTTTCATCTTTGGGGCGCTCGCTGGTGCCTTGAAATCAAACTTAGAAATCCCGCAGCCCATCTCACGTTTTTTATCGCTCTACTTGCTGATGGCGCTTGGTTTAAAGGGCGGTTTTGCGCTCTCCCAATCTGGGCTGACGCCGCAAGTGGCGACTAGTCTTGGCTGCGCCATCTTGCTGGCCGTTGTTGTGCCGCTTATGGGCTATTTTTTGCTGCGGCGGTTTTTGTCTGGCTTTGATGCCGCAGCGGTTGCTGCCACCTATGGCTCGGTGAGTGCCGTGACGTTTGTAACGGCGGTACAGGCGCTTGAAAATCAAGGCGTTGTGTTTGGCGGCTATATGTCTGCCGCTATGGCCATCATGGAGTCCCCCGCTATTATTTTGGCGGTCTTGTTTGCTAATTCGCTGCGGCAGGGTCAGGTCACATCAGCCACATCATCCCCTGTGCGCTCTGGTGTTTCGCTCAAAAAAATCCTTCACGAATCGCTAACCGATGGCGCTCAACTTTTGTTATTGGGTGCCATGGTCATTGGCATGCTCAGCGGTGATGCAGGCAAAGCCGCTATGCAGCCGTTTTCAGGCGATTTATTCAAAGGGATGCTGGCGTTTTTCCTATTGGATATGGGCTTACTCACCGCGCGCAGTTTGCCGCAGGTTAAAGACAAGTCCCCTTGGCTGATTGCCTATGCAGTTGTCGGGCCTTTGACGCATGCCAGTATGGCGCTGGGCTTAGCGTGGGTTTTGCAGATCCCTGCGGGCGACGCTACGCTACTCATGGTGCTGGCAGCCAGTGCGTCCTATATTGCTGTGCCAGCGGTATTGCGTTTCGCAATACCAGAAGCGAGTCCGTCGCTCTATTTTGGCTTATCGCTGGGGGTGACGTTTCCGCTCAATATCATTTTTGGTATTCCTTTGTACACCTATATTGCGCAAAGAGTGTTGGGGTGATGTTTTCTTAGGCGTTTGATTACTTAGCCACCATTACTCGGCGGTAATCCCCGCCGCTTTGATGGTTTTTGCCCAAAGCGCCGTTTCAGATTTCACAAGCGCAGCCAGTTGTTCTGGACCTGCATAGCGCAGCTCCACCCCCGCGCTATCGGCTCGAGTTTTGGTCTCTGGAAGCTCTAGCGCCGCTTTAATTTGGCCGCTTAGTTTGGCCACCACATCAGCTGGCGTCGCGGCTGGCGCGAAGATGCCAATCCATGCCTCTAGTTCAAAGCCTTTCAATCCCGCCTCTGCTGTCGTTGGCACATTGGGCAAGCCGGGATGACGCGACTTACCCGCCACTGCCAAGCCCTTGAGCTTACCCGTCTGAATCTGCCCCATCACCGATGGCGGCGTGGTGATAAACACCTGCACTTGCCCAGACAGCACATCTTGCAGCGCAGGCCCCGAACCGCGATACGGAATGTGCACCATGTGCGTCCCCGTTTGCAGCTTAAAAAGCTCCGTACCCAGATGCGACAGCGAGCCACTGCCCTGTGACGCGTAACTCAGCTTGCCAGGATTCGCTTTGAGATACTTGATGAACTCTGTCAAGTTATTGGCAGGAACGGAAGGGTGCACCGCAATCACGTTGGTCGCAATCGTAATGAGTGCCACAGGTGCGAAATCTTTTTGCGCCCACGGTAAGTTGGCCGTGAGACTTGGATTGCCCGTGTGATACGCCGAGTAGGAGTTGAGCAGCGTGTAGCCATCGGCCGCTGCGCGAGCCACGTAGCTATACGCCACGTTGCCACTACCGCCACCTCGGTTGTCTACCACCACCGATTGCTTGATCACCTTGGCGAGCGAGTCCGACAAAATCCGCGCCGACGCATCCACAAAGCCGCCTGGTGGATTGGGCACCACGAGCGTGATCGGTTTGCTGGGATAACTGGATGCCGCGTTTGACGGTGTCGTCTGCGCTAGGCCTTGCTGGATAAGGCTTGCAGAGGCAATGATGCCGTAGGTCAATACGGATATGGCTTTCGTGAACATGGAAATCCTCTCGAATAAATAAACAAATGACTCAGTGCTACATCACGTGCAAGCCACCATCGACCATCAAGGTGGTACCCGTGATGAAGGAGGCTTCGCTGCTCGCTAACCATAAAACGGGATAGGCAATCTCGTCGGGACTTGCCCACCGAGCTAAAAGTGATGTGGCTTGGCGCTCGGTTTTGAGCTGATCAATCGGCTTGCCCACAGCTTGCGCTTTTTTAACGTGAAAGTCGGTCAGCGTTGAACCTGGACAAACCGCATTGACACGAATGCCATACGGCGCTTCCTCAAACGCCAAGGTACGCGTCAAAGCGAGCAGGGCGGCTTTGCTGGCGTCGTAGAGTCCCATGCCTTTGCGGCCTGTCACGGCGTAGCACGATGACACATTCACGATGCTGCTGCCCTGGCGTTTGCGCAGAGCGGGCAAAGCAGCGCGACAAAAATTTGCCGTGCCCACAAGATTCACGCCCAGCAAGGCGTGCCACTCGTCAGGCGAGGCATCCGCTAAGGCGCTGGCGCTGCGCATCGCTGCGTTGTTGATCAGCGTATCCAGGTGACCATGTGCTTGCAAAGCCATAGCCAGTGCGGCTTCTGGGGCATCTCTATGGCTAATTTCTGCAACAAAATACGCGACTAACGCGTTGGCGTGTTCCGTGCGAATAGCCGCGCACGTGGCTTGCAGGGCAGCCTCATCAAGATCAACCAACGTGACCGCCGCGCCTTCTGCACAGAATAGCTTGGCAATGGCAGCACCAATGCCCGCACCACCGCCAGTAATGATGGCTGATTTGCCGGGGAGTCGATTCATTAATCCGCTTTCGCGCCCGTGGCTTTAATCACTTTGCCCCAGCGCACGATTTCAGTTTTGATCCAAGCCGAAAAATACTCAGGCGTGCTGGCTACAAAATCAAACTCCATCCCGAGCAGTTTTTCTTTGATCTCGGGCGTATTCAAAATTTTGACAATCTCTTTGTTATAGCGATCAATGATGGGACGCGGCGTGCCGCCTGCCGCCAAAAAGCCAATCCACGCGGTGCCAATTAAATCGGGGTAGCCCGACTCAATCATGGTGGGAATATTGGGCGTGCTTGCCATGCGTTTAGCTCCTGATGAAGCAATCAAACGTAGCCGTCCCTCTTTAGCAAATTGCTGCACGTTGCCTGGTACAAAGAATCCCGTTTGCACGCTGCCACCAATCAGGTCGGTGACCGCAGGCGCTGTGCCTTTATAGGGAATGTGCGTGATGTCCACATGCGCGGCGAGTTTCAGCATTTCCATCGTCAGATGCGACGCGCTGCCCACCGAGATAGACGCATACGACACCTTGCCGGGCTGCGCTTTAGCCAGAGCGACCAGCTCGGCGACGGTGTTCACAGGCAGCTTGGGATTGACTGCTAAGTATTGCGATGCCGTGACCGCGAGTGTGATGGGCGCGAGGTCTTTGACAGGGTCAAAAGGCATCTTGTCAAACAGTGAGATATTGACGGCAATCGGGGCGTTGTAGCCGACGAGTAACGTGTGGCCATCGGGTGCAGACTTCGCAACAAAATCCGCGCCGATATTGCCGCCAGCGCCCGCTTTGTTTTCCACCACCACGGGTTGACCAAGCGCCTCTTGCAGCTTGGGCGCAATCATGCGTGCCACCACGTCGTTAGTGCTACCAATAATGGGAACGATGATGCGAATTGGTTTGCTAGGCGACCATTCCTGCGCGAAAGAACTGGCCGCTAGGCCAAGCGCAGTAAGACTTAGCAGAGTGCGAGTGATGAGTTTCATAAGTTGTCCTTGGATAGTTAAATCGAGTAAATCGGCTTGCCTGCCACGTTTTCAATTTTGTCGCGTGCCCATGGTTTAGGGTCAAGCTCTTTAGGCAGCATCACGCCTGCAGCCCTGACAGAATGGGACTTAGCGGTCAGTGCGGGTGGCTCTACGCCTTTGGCTAGATTCTCCGCAGCCTCTTGCAACATGCGCCGTGCCATCACGATGCCTTTGTCGGTGGAGAGCAAGCGCTCTATAGTCCGATCTTGAATCGCGCCCATGCTTTCTTGCAGCGATGCGTCTTGCTCGGAAAATCCAAACACACCGCTGTAAGAGCGCTTGTCTTTTTGCGCTTGGCGGTCGACCATGTAGTCGTTGTCTTTGTTCTTGTACGGTCGCCAGGTCATGGGTTGTCCTTCTGGCGGCGCTTCGTATTTCACATGGATGCCGTAGCCCGCTTTCATCTCGCCTAATTCGTGCTCGGAGAGTGGCTGGTCGGGGCGATAGTTGATGCTCCACGCCCAGCAGTTCTCGTCGTCCGCAGGCACCCACACATGACCGCCGAGTGAGTGGTCGCCAAACGGTGGAATCAATGTGAACCATGGAAAGATGAACTGCGTGATGCGCCAGTAATACGTATCTGCAACGCCTTCGCTATTGAGATCGCCATTCCTGCGGCCATACAGCGTCAGACCTGCCGCCGTTTGCTCAATCTCAAACACCAC
>JANPAY010000398.1:0-6153 GCA_031430155.1 Comamonadaceae bacterium | reverse complement strand
CAACATCACCAGAGAGCCAGGACCTGTGAAAGGCGGCACGACCATGATCGCGTTTGTGGCTGATCCTGATGGATACAAAATTGAATTGATTGAGCGGGAGTGAGAGCGCATAGCAGTTGGTGCGTTTGGTTTTATCCCCTCTCCCCTAGTGGGAGAGGGCTAGGGTGAGGGGATGCAATCGACAGCGCCTCAACAATCGCCAACTTCACCCCATCCAAATTTTGCAAAACATCGTTATTCCAAAATCGCAATACATTAAAGCCCATCTCACGCAAAGCCTTATCCCGTATGGTATCGCGAGCATTTTCGTTATGTTGAGCACCATCTAATTCAACGATGAGCTTTGCTTCAAAGCAAACGAGATCTGTGAAGTAAATGCCTAGCGGTACTTGTCGCTTGAATTTGAATCCTTGAAGCCTACTTGCGCGCAACTCGCGCCACATCAAGTTTTCTGCATCGGTTTGATTTTTGCGTAGCTGCTTGGCGAAGCTGAGTGTGTTCGTTTGCATTCACCCTCTCCCTAACCCTCTCCCATCAAGGGAGAGGGGATAAGTCCAAGATAACAACTGCACTGCGCTTGAGGTCACAAATCGTGACCTCAAGTTAACGCATCCCTGGAAACTTCATCCCGCCCATGCCAGGCATTCCTGCTGGCATACCGCCTTTGCCCATGCCGCCCATCTTTTGCATCATCTTCATCATGCCTCCGCCCTTCATCTTTTTCATCATGGTTTGCATTTGCTCGAACTCGTTCAGCATGCGGTTGACTTCTTGAACCTGCACACCAGCTCCTGCGGCTATTCGTCTTTTTCGTGTAGCTTTGATGATCTCGGGTTTGCGGCGCTCTTGCAGCGTCATGCTGTGGATGATGCCTTGCTTCTTGAGGATGTCGCGGTCCGCCTTGTCTAGGTCTTGTCCTTTGGCCTTTGCTGCCATTTGCCCGGGCAGCTTGTCCATGATGCTTTGCAGGCCACCCATGGAGCGCATCTGCTGGATTTGACCGAGGAAATCTTCCAAGTCAAAGCCCGCACCGCTCTTCATCTTGGCGGCCATTTTTTGCGCAGCGGCTACGTCTACGCCGCTGGTGATTTGTTCGACCAGCGCCACGATGTCGCCCATGCCTAAGATGCGCCCTGCAAAGCGCTCGGCATCGAACACTTCTAGGCCATCAATTTTTTCACTGACACCCGCAAACTTAATCGGCACGCCCGTGATTTGACGCACCGACAGCGCCGCGCCGCCGCGTGAGTCGCCGTCCGTCTTGGTGAGGATGATGCCAGTGAGCGGCAGCGCATCGCCAAAGGCTTTGGCCACGTTCGCCGCATCTTGACCTTGCATCGCATCGACGACGAAGAGCGTCTCGACAGGATTGGCAGCTTTGTGCAGCGCCCTGATCTCGTTCATCAACTGCTCGTCCACACCTGTGCGGCCAGCGGTGTCAATCAAGAGCACATCGAAGTAATGTTTTTTAGCGTAGTCAATGGCCGCTAGGGCAATATCCACGGGCTTTTGCGAAGGGTCGGATGGAAACCATTCAGCGCCTGCTTGTGCTGTGACGGTTTTTAATTGTTCGATGGCGGCAGGGCGATACACGTCGCCGCTGACAGTGAGAACTTTCTTTTTCCGTTTCTCGATTAAGTGCTTAGCGAGCTTGGCGGTGGTGGTGGTTTTACCTGCACCTTGCAAGCCTGCCATCAAGATCACGGCAGGTGGTTGAGCGTGGAGATTGATGTCGCTGATGCCCTGTCCCATCGTGGCGACGAGTTCTTGATTGACCACGCCCACCAAGGCTTGACCGGGGGTGAGTGAGCCGACGACTTCCTGCCCCAGCGCTTTTTCTTTAATACGCGCCACAAAGTCACGCACCACGGGCAGCGCCACGTCGGCCTCTAACAGCGCCATACGCACTTCGCGCAGCATATCGGCTACGTTGGATTCGGTAATGCGTGCTTCGCCGCGCAGGCGTTTCGTGAGGGCGGAGAGTTTGTCTGCGAGGAGGGAGGCCATAAGATTTTTGACTTGAGTTTTCTACTAAACTGTGAGCATGATTTTGCTTAGCATTCTACTGATCGCTTTCTTTGCTGCCGGCTTGTGGCTCGCGCTTTCGCACTTAGGCATGGCGGCTGATTCGCCTTGGTTGCTGGCACACATTAGCAGCGCGATTGCGGCTTATGCCATGTTTGCAGCCGCTGTTGTTTGCGCTTGGATGTTTACGCAGACCGAGCGTCGTTTGCGTGGTCAGTTAGGGGACGCTCCGCGCATCCCTTTGCTCACACTGGAGCACTGGATGTTTCTTTTCGTGTACGCAGGCTTTGCGCTACTTAGCTTAAGTTTGGTGCTGGGCGGTGTGGCGGGTGGATCTGGGTTTTTATTCAAACTGCAGCATAAAACAATCTTTGCGGCACTGGCGTGGTTGTGTTTTGCGCTGCTCGTGGTGGGGCGTATGCACTTAGGTTGGCGCGGCGCTAAGGCGGTGCGTATGGTGCATTTTGGAAGCGTGTTTTTGCTCTTGGCGTATGTTGGCACGCACTTTGTGTTGCAGATTGTCTTGAATCGAGGCGCGCTGTAACGCGAGGCCTAGCATGGTGTCTAAATACGTACTCATCCTCGTCATCTTGATGGCGGCAATTTTTATTTGGCGTAGCAATCGCAAAGTGGCAGTCAAAGAGCGTAAAGCTAAAGAGCAGCGTGCCAAGGTGATTGATATGCAGCCTTGCCGCTGGTGTGCGGTACATATTCCAGCAACTGAGGCGGTGCAAGGCAAGCATGGCAGTTATTGCTCGGCAGCGCATCGTCTTAAAGCTGAGCCTTAAAACCCAAGGAGGCGCATCATGGATGCTTTGTGTTTGGAGGGTTTGTGGAATAGCGGTTGGTATCGCTTTGCTAGGCATTTCCCATCGCCTAATTTTGGCGAACGCCCCTCAAACACAAGCATTGATTTAGTGGTGATCCATTCCATCAGCCTGCCACCTGGGCAGTATGGCGGTGGGCATATTCAGCAGCTGTTTATCAATCAACTCGATTGGGATGCGCATCCTTATTTCGAGACGATTCGCGATCAAAAAGTATCCGCACATTTTTTGATTGAGCGTACAGGTGCGCTTTGGCAATTTGTGAGCTGCCGGGATCGTGCGTGGCATGCGGGGCAGTCGAGCTACACCAACAAGCTTGGCGAGATCAAAAATAATTGCAATGATTTTTCGATTGGCATTGAATTAGAAGGCGTGCCAGGTGAGACGTTTACGGATGCCCAATACGAAAGCCTTGCAAGCTTGAATGCGGCGCTAAGCCATGCCTACAAAGCGCTTGATTTTGTAGGGCACGAACACATTGCACCTGGACGCAAAGATGATCCAGGATCAGGCTTCGATTGGCCGCGCCTAAAACGTGAAATTGGTTGATGTTGTAGAAATAAAACTAGGGTAAATACTGACAACGCTGTACACTAGGGATAGTGTTTTTTTGGCTGAATCGCGTATTATTCACCCATATCTAGTGTTTATCTTTATTTCTACCTATCATGACAAGTCACACCATCCAAGCTTATGCACCTAACCAATCAGATGCTGATTCGGTGGGTAGCTCAATCTCTCTATCGGGTGGGCAAACCACGCGTTCTGCGGCGTGGTCTGGCTATCAAATTTTGAGGCGCAATGGCTCGGTGGTTCCGTTTGAACCAAGCAAGATTGCGATCGCCATGATGAAGGCGTTTTTGGCTGTGCACGGTACGCAAGGCGCAGCGTCAGCTAGCGTGCGCGAGACGGTGGATGCACTAACTGAGAACATCATCAAGGCGCTGATGCGTTCGCGTCCAGGTGGCGGCACCTTCCATATTGAAGATATTCAAGATCAGGTTGAACTAGGTTTGATGCGCGGTGGTCATCACGAAATTGCACGTAGCTATGTACTCTATCGTGAGAAGCGCTCGCAAGAGCGTGCAGCGCAAAAAGAAGCTGCGCCTGCTGTAGCTGAGCCAACGATGTACGTGACGGACAACGGTGTGCGCGTGGCACTCGACTTGAAGGGTTTGACGACCTTGATTACCGATTCATGTGCAGATTTAAATGCAGATGTGAAGCCAGAGCCAATTTTGGCCTCTACCTTGCGTAATTTGTACGACGGCGTGCCGATTGATGAGGTCTACAAAGCCGCCATCATGGCTGCGCGTACCTTGATTGAAAAAGAGCCTGACTACACCTACGCCACATCGCGCCTCTTGCTGCACACGATGCGTAAAGAAATTTTGGGAGAAGAAGTGCTCCAGTCTGCGATGGATAAGCGCTATCCAGAGTACTTCCCTGAGTTCATCAAGCGCGGCGTAGATAACGATTTGCTAGACGAACGCATGATGCATTTCGATATGCAAAAGCTGGGTGCAGCATTGAAGCCTGAGCGCGATATGCGTTTTGATTATCTTGGTCTGCAAACGCTGTATGACCGTTACTTCTTGCACGTACGCAAAACACGTATTGAAATGCCACAAGCATTCTTTATGCGCGTGGCGATGGGCTTGTCGCTAAACGAAATCAACCGCGAAGATCGTGCGATTGAGTTTTACGAAGTACTTTCGACGTTCAACTTTATGTCGAGCACCCCCACACTCTTTAATAGCGGAACGCAGCGCTCGCAATTGTCTAGCTGCTACCTCAGCACGGTGCCTGATGACCTGGATGGCATTTACGAACTCATCAAAGAGAACGCGCTCCTCTCTAAGTTTGCAGGCGGCCTTGGTAACGACTGGACGCGCGTACGTGCGCTCGGCTCACATATCAAGGGCACGAATGGCGAGAGCCAAGGCGTTGTGCCGTTTTTGAAAGTCGTCAATGACACGGCTGTGGCGGTGAATCAGGGCGGTAAACGCAAAGGCGCGGTCTGCACTTACCTTGAATCGTGGCACTTAGATATTGAAGAGTTCTTGGAGCTGCGCAAAAACACGGGTGATGATCGTCGCCGTACGCATGACATGAATACCGCAAACTGGATCCCCGATTTGTTTATGAAGCGGGTGATGGAAAAAGGAACGTGGACGCTGTTCTCGCCTTCTGATGCGCCAGACTTGCATGACAAGTACGGTATCGACTTTGAAAAATCGTATGTGGAGTATGAAGCGCAGGCGGCTAGCGGCAAGATCAGCCCGACGCGTACGCTGCAAGCCACCGATATGTGGCGCAAGATGTTGACCATGCTGTTTGAAACAGGTCATCCTTGGATTACGTTTAAAGATCCGAGCAATATTCGTTCACCGCAGCAGCACATGGGCGTGGTGCACTCCAGTAATTTATGTACCGAGATCACACTGAATACCAGTGATACCGAGACGGCTGTGTGCAACCTAGGTTCGGTGAATTTGGTGCAGCACATCAAAACCAACGCAGATGGCTCTAAGACGCTTGATCATGACAAGCTCAAACGTACGATTGGTACAGCCATGCGTATGCTGGACAACGTGATTGATATCAATTACTACGCTGTCAAAAAAGCACGCGATTCCAATATGCGTCACCGGCCTGTTGGCATGGGCTTAATGGGATTTCAGGACAGCTTGTACGAAATGCGCATGTCTTATGCATCACAAGATGCGGTGCAGTTTGCGGATGAATCGATGGAAGCCATTTGTTATTACGCTTACAGCGCATCAAGTGATTTGGCCAAAGAGCGCGGACGCTACGCGAGCTACAAAGGCTCCTTGTGGGATCGCGGCATCATGCCAATTGATAGCTTAGATTTATTAGAAAAAGAGCGTGGCAGCCACTACCTAGAAGTTGACCGTTCCAGCAAGATGGATTGGACATCACTCCGCGCCAAAATTGCCGAGCACGGCATGCGCAACTCTAACTGTGTGGCGATTGCGCCGACAGCCACTATCTCCAACATCATTGGTGTGGATGCATCGATTGAGCCGAGCTTTGGCAACTTGTCAGTCAAATCTAATTTGTCGGGTGAATTCACCATCATCAATAGCTACTTGGTGCGCGACCTCAAGCGTCTCGGGCTTTGGGACGATGTGATGGTGATGGATTTAAAACACTTCGATGGTTCGCTACGTCCGATTGATCGCGTGCCCGCTGATTTAAAAGCGCTCTACGCAACAGCTTTTGAAGTTGAACCCGTGTGGCTCATTGAAGCGGGCTCGCGTCGTCAAAAATGGATTGA
>JANPAY010000397.1:0-3825 GCA_031430155.1 Comamonadaceae bacterium | reverse complement strand
GGTCTCACCACGTTCTCCACGTTCTCAGCAGAGGTGGTTGCCTTGTTGCAGCAAGGCCGCCTGATGTGGGCTTGCGGGGCGATTGCCACGCATGTGGGCGCTTCGCTGGTGATGACTTTGCTTGGGATTGGGACTGTGGCGGTGTTTTCAAGCCGTGCGGGCTGACCTGTTATGACAATCGAGGTTTCGTGCAAATTTATGGGCGGTCCGCAGGGCAATGAGACGTTTAAACTCCATCAGCTTCACTGTGTTGATAGGCTATCACTTGAAATCAATTGGGGTAGGCTAACCACCGATGGAGGTGTCACACTTTTGAAGGGGCAGAGGCCGAGGAACGAAGAATGGTCGTTTGTAATGCGAGCGCTTTATCAAAAGACTGCACCAATTTCTGGGAGTGAGGCAATTTACGAGTTTGTCGAGCTTGAAGAGGTGCATCGTTGCGAAAAGGTGCTCGAAAACAAAGATCGTCGGTGCAGGCATGAAGCAAAGATTGGGAGCGCCTTCTGCAACACTCACAGTGAAAAGCTCTAGCCCTACGCTCACGTGGAGCTGGGCAAAAGCGCACGGACATTTAAGCTGTAGGCGCTTGGGAGTTGAAGGGAGGCTAAGGATTGCATGACTCAAAGAATACGATAAGAAATTGCGATTTTCTTATCACGTCAGTGTCGATATGTCGAAGAAATCGAAAAACATCGACACTAAATGGGCTCATGTCGATTGCATCGACATATCAGCATCACTTCAAAAAACTCTGCCCCGTCACTACCGACTTGCCCGTTTTGTGCTCTAGCGCCGTGCGCGCTTGTTTAGCAATCCCACCGACCTGCTGGGCTGCTGCGGTGTTCTCTTGCAGACCTGTTGCCTCTTCGGTCTCAGCAATTTGACGTGTCGATAATTCTGCCAAAGCTGTAAAAATCAACTCTGCCTCACTCATATGGTCGCGCAAGTTGTGATCTTTCAAGCCCTTCAAGGTCTTATGTGCTTTGACGCTCACACCAGCCCACTCTTGGTGGATGATGTTGGTCAAAATCGCAAACTCCGAGCCCTTTTTGATGTCGTGTTCAGACCAGTAATCCGTCAACTTATTGCGCGTTTCCTGCCCCGTCATGCGCTGCTGAATCCACTTGTCACTGCGCCCATGCTTTTGCCAAGTCTCACGGGCGCGGTTCAGTGACAATGCAGGATCCACCATCTCTTGCATCCGCTCGTAACCCACCTTGGCAAGCCACGTCTTGATCGGCTCGGCTTTGGGGCTGGGGATAGATTGGACAAGACGTAATAGTGTTTCGGCAGTGGCTACATCCGTTAGATAGTTTTTGCCATCTGCTGCGGGCAATTTCAGTCGGTGACAATTTGTCACCGACTGACTACCTTCTTTGACTAGACGCTCTTTGAGCTTATTCCAGTACTTACGGGCCGTTTGATAATCCGCCTGCTCAGTTAAAACTTGAACAATATCAACCACCGAAAACCACCATATCTCCGAATCCTCGTCATAGACGCGGCGGATGTTGTGGTTTTCAAATGAGGTGGCGAGTGGCAACATGGTGAACTCCTAGATCATCCATCATAGCTGTTTAAATTTACAGCCTTACTTACCAATACAAAACTTAGAAAAAATCTCGCCCAGCAAATCGTCGGGGGTGAACTCGCCTGTGATGCTGGAGAGGTCATTGAGTGCAAGGCGTAGCTCTTCGGCGATGACTTCTAGCGCGGGGGCTTTTGTTTCTAGATGTTCGCGTGCTAGTTCTAGGTGCTCACCCACGCCTTGCAGAGCGTGGACGTGGCGCTGGCGTGCGATGAAGAGGCCTTCGGGGGCGGCTTGCCAGCCGACAGCTTGCAAAATCGCGGCGCGTAATTCATTTAAGCCTACGCCTGTTTTTGCGGAGAGTTTCACTGATGCGTGCGCAGAGCCAAACAATTGGGGACTGACCCCTAAACCAAGCGAAGCGACTTTGGGGTCTGTCCCCAATTGGCTTGGCGGACTTACATCCGCCTTGTTCCACACATCTATTACTGTGCGGCTTGTGGGCAGGCGTGCTTGCAAAGCCTTGTCCCGTGCGGTGTGCGCGGCATCATCTTGTTTGGTGAGGTCGTGCAAAAACACAATCACGTCGGCGCTGTCTATGTGCTGCCACGCGCGTTCAATGCCGATTTTTTCGACTTCATCCACCGCATCCGATGCCGTATCGCGCAAGCCTGCCGTATCCAGCACATGCACGGGTACGCCTTCGATTTGAATGGTCTGCTGCACCACGTCGCGGGTGGTGCCCGCAATGGGCGTGACGATGGCGAGCTCTGCGCCGGCGAGCGCGTTGAGTAGTGAGCTCTTGCCCGCGTTGGGCTGCCCTGCAATCACCAGCTTGATGCCTTCGCGCAGCAGCGCACCTTGCGTGGTGCGCTGCATGACAAAGGCTAGTTGCGTTTGCAGTTTTTGCAGCTGTCCACGTGCATCGGCTTGCTGCAAAAAATCGATGTCCTCTTCGGGGAAATCTAGCGTGGCTTCGACGAGCATCCGCAGGTGGATGAGTGCATCGCGCAGCACATGAATCGTGCTGGAGAACTCGCCCGATAGCGAACGGCTAGCCGAGCGTGCTGCGGCTTCGGTGCTGGCATCAATCAAATCTGCAACCGCTTCGGCTTGCGCAAGGTCTAGCTTGTCGTTTAGGAAGGCACGTTCGGTAAACTCACCTGCTCTCGCAATGCGGATGCCAAGGTCTTTGCCTGCCTCTAGGCACCGCGCCAGCAGCAGTTGCATGACAACCGCACCGCCATGCGCTTGCAGCTCTAAAACGTCTTCTCCTGTGTAGGAGTGCGGAGCTGGGAAGAAGAGGGCGAGGCCCGAATCAATCGCGTTGCCATCTCTATCTTGGAACGGCAAATAAGTGGCCTCGCGTGGCGCTAGAGCACGTCCGCAAAGGCTTTCAACTATCGGCGCTATGCCGCGCCCACTCACCCGCACAATGCCAACCGCGCCACGCCCTGAGGCGGTGGCAATGGCGGCTATGGGATTAGTTGACACCCAATCGCTTGTTAATCACCCACTGCTGGGCAATCGACAAGATGTTGTTGACCAACCAATACAGCACGAGACCGGCTGGGAAGAAGAAGAACATGAAGCTGAACATCAGCGGCATGATCCACATCATCTTGGCTTGCATCGGGTCTGGTGGCGTGGGGTTGAGCCACGTTTGCAACAGTGACGACAGCGTCATCAGGACTGGCAAGATGAACCACGGGTCTGGCGCAGAAAGGTCTTTAATCCACAAAATCCAAGGCGCACCGCGGAACTCGACACTCGACAAGAGCACCCAATACAGTGCGATGAACACGGGAATCTGAATGATGATGGGCAAACAGCCGCCCATCGGGTTTACTTTTTCTTCTTTGTAAATCCGCATCATCTCAGACTGGATTTGCTGCGGATTGTCTTTGAGGCGCTCGCGCATTTCCATGATTTTGGGGTTGATGGCTTTCATCTTGCCCATGCTTTGGTACGCCTTGGCATTGAACCAATAGAACACGATTTTGAGCAACACCACAACCGCCACAATCGCCCAACCCCAGTTGCCAATGGCTTTGTGGAGTTGGTCAATCACCCAAAACAAAGGCTTGGACAAAATCGTGAAGTAGCCGTAGTCTTTAACAAGTTCCAATCCTGGCGCCAGCGCTTCTAAATTCTTTTCTTCTTGTGGGCCGACATACAGCTTGGCATCCAGCTTTTGCGTTTGGCCAGCAGCAATCGCTTTAAACGGCAAGATCATGCCCGCAGCGTAGAGGTTGGTGTCGATTTTGCGAACGAAGTTTTCGTGCGGTGCGCCATCG
>JANPAY010000396.1:0-1956 GCA_031430155.1 Comamonadaceae bacterium | reverse complement strand
GGACGATCCATCAACACCTTCATTGACAATTTCACGCGGCCTTTTTCATCCGTTTCCATGACCTTGACTTTGACGATTTGACCTTCGGTCAGATAGTCGCTGACTTTTTCCACACGCTCGTGCGCGATTTGGCTGATGTGTAAGAGTCCGTCTTTGCCAGGCATGAGGTTAATCAATGCACCGAAGTCAAACAGCTTGGTCACAGGGCCTTCGTAGACTTTGCCGATTTCCACTTCAGCGGTAATAAGCTCGATGCGGCGCTTGGCTTCTTCAGCTTTAGCCGTGTCGTTGGATGCAATCGTCACCACACCTTCGTCGGTGATATTGATTTGCGTGCCCGTCTCTTCGCACAGTGCGCGAATGACTGCGCCGCCTTTGCCGATCACATCGCGGATTTTTTCTGGATTGATTTTGAGTGTGTACAAACGCGGTGCGAAGTCAGACACTTCGGCGTTTGGCGCAGCCATCACTTCTTGCATCTTGCCCAAAATGTGCATACGCGCTTCTTTGGCCTGCGCCAATGCCACTTGCATGATCTCTTTGGTAATACCTTGGATCTTGATGTCCATCTGGAGTGCAGTGATACCGTTGGTCGTGCCCGCTACTTTAAAGTCCATATCGCCCAAATGATCTTCGTCACCCAAGATGTCGGTCAAAACGGCGAACTTGTTACCGTCTTTGATCAAACCCATGGCGATGCCTGCCACGTGTGCTTTCAAAGGCACGCCAGCGTCCATCATGGAGAGGCAGCCGCCGCAAACGGACGCCATCGAGCTAGAGCCGTTCGACTCAGTGATCTCAGAGACCACACGCATGGTGTACGGAAACTCTTCTTTGGTTGGCAACACGGCAATCAAGGCACGCTTAGCCAAGCGACCATGACCGATTTCGCGGCGCTTTGGCGTACCGACACGGCCTGTTTCACCAGTCGCGAACGGAGGCATGTTGTAGTGGAAGATGAAGTTATCTTGGTATTCGCCAGACAGCGCGTCGATACGCTGCGCATCGCGCTCAGTACCTAAAGTCGTGACGACCAAGGCCTGCGTTTCGCCGCGTGTAAACAAGCTAGAGCCGTGCGTGCGTGGCAGCACCGAGTTACGGATTTCAATCGCGCGAACGGTGCGTGTGTCGCGGCCGTCAATACGCGGCTCGCCTGCCAAAATTTGACCACGAACAATTTTTGCTTCGATGTCAAACAACATGCCTTCAACCGACACGGCATCAAACTCAGCCCCTTCCGCCTTCAGGGCGGCCATCGTCTCAGCTGTTGCTGCGCGGCAAGCTTGTGTGCGTTGCTGCTTGTTACGTAGTTGATAGGCGGCAGCCAGCTTGTCGCCAGCTAAGGCTTGCACTTTGGCAATCAAAGGCTCGTTCTTGGCAGGTGCTGTCCAGTCCCAAGCCGGCTTGCCTGCATCACGGACGAGATCATGAATCGCGTTGATGGCCACGTTGCCAGCTTCGTGACCAAACACGACCGCGCCGAGCATGATTTCTTCTGGCAATTGCTGTGCTTCGGACTCAACCATCAACACCGCACCAGCCGTGCCAGCTACGACCAAATTCATTTGCGACTCTTTGAGCTGCGTATTGCTTGGGTTCAGCACATACTCATTATTGATGTAGGCCACGCGCGCTGCGCCAATAGGCTCAGCAAACGGGATACCGCTAATGGCCAAGGCGGCGCTGGTTGCGATGAGCGCTGGAATGTCACCTTCGACATCAGGGTTCAAAGACAGGGTGTGAACGACCACTTGCACTTCGTTAAAAAAACCTTCTGGGAAGAGTGGGCGAATCGGGCGGTCAATAAGGCGTGAGGTGAGTGTTTCGTACTCGGAAGGCTTGGCTTCGCGCTTAAAAAAGCTGCCAGGAATCTTGCCTGCGGCGTAGGTTTTCTCAAGGTAATCAACGGTAAGCGGAAAAAAATCTTGTCCAGCCTTGGCTGTTTTGGATGCCACA
>JANPAY010000395.1:0-8618 GCA_031430155.1 Comamonadaceae bacterium | reverse complement strand
GATGAGAACTCCACGTTGTGCCATGAAGGAATCACAAAGTGATCGCGAGGTTTGAAGTTGAAGATGTGTTCGCTCGTCACACCTGTGATGCGGACAGTGCCTGAACCCTCGTTTACGCTGTACACCACGCCATCTGTTTGTCGGTGCGGCCTGCCCACAAATCCTCTAGGCAGAAGCTGCATAAAAGTGGCAATCGTCGGCATGGGCGAGCCGCCCGTTGTTGGGTTGGTATAGGCTAGTTTGAAGCCGTCCCACGCATCCACTTCTGCGCTGCGTTCCAGTGTGTGTAGCGCCTCCATCGTACGGGCGATGGGATAGCTGAACAGTGGCGAAGTTTTACCGTAAGGCGATGCGTACATGCCGTCATGCCTTACGGGGGCCATGTTGTGACCAAAGCGAGCAAATCCTTCACCTTCCGTCTTGGTGACCGCTTGCGCAGCGCTTGTGCCGTTCTCGGCAAAACCTGCATCAAAGAAACGGATCGTTGGAATATCCAGACCATCCAACCACACCATCGGCTTGTCGCCCTCATTCCCGTGGTCGTGCCACGTCCAACTTGGCGTGATGATGAAGTCGCCCTCATGCATGGTGGTGCGCTCACCGTCCACAGCGGTGTAGGCGCCTTCACCCTCCACAATAAAGCGAAGTGCACTTTGCGTGTGGCGATGACTAGGTGCAACCTCTCCTGGCAAGATGAGTTGCAAGCCTGCGTAAAGCGATTGCGTAATCGCAGATTGACCGCGCAGAGCAGGGTTCTCTAGTATGAGCACACGGCGGACGGCCTCTTCAGCAGATATCACCTCGCCAGCCCTTGCTAGATAGGGCCTGACAGCCTCGTAGCTCCAGAAGGCAGGATCACAGGGCGTGAGCGGCGCTTGCGGCACGAGCGAGTGCAGCACCTCCCACAACGGCGTGAGGTTGTGCGGGGACATGTCCGTGTAGAGTTGTTGACGCGCTTCTCGTGTGTCTTGAGTGCTCATAAGCTAAGTTGTAAAAACGTTTTGCGAAACTTCTCCACCTTTGGCCCCACTACAAACGCGCAATAGCCTTGGTTGGGGTTGTTCGCAAAATAGTTTTGGTGGTAGTCCTCGGCCTTGGAGTAGTTGTCCACAAACTGCACTTCGGTCGTGATGTGGCTAAACGTTTTATCCGCCAGCAGCTTTGCAATAAATGCTTTTGCCTCAGCTTCCTGTTCGCCGCTATTCACGTAGATGCCACTACGGTATTGGGTTCCAGAGTCATTGCCTTGGCGATTCAGCGTGCTGGGGTCGTGGACGACAAAGAAGATTTGCAGGATTTGATCGAGGCTAATGACGCTTCCATCAAAAGTAATTTTGACAACTTCGTTATGACCCGTTCGCCCCGTACAAACTTGCTCGTAGGTTGGACTTTTTGCAAAGCCATTGGTGTAGCCAGATTCCACAGCGGTGACACCTTTGACGTTTAAATACACGGCTTCGGTGCACCAAAAGCAGCCGCCGCCTAGGGTAATGGTTGGAGGTGTGTTGTTCATGTTCGTGAGATTCTTTTAAAAGCGATTGAAGTATTCGGATGTGAGCCAAGCCAGTTTATCGTCGGCAGCCTCGTAGCGGGCTATTTCAAACCGTTTGATGTGACAGTAGTACGCAATGAAGTCTTTGCCAAAGCCATTGCAGTAAACAGAATCAGCCTCTAGCGCATCCAAACTCTCTGCAAGGCTTGTTGGTAATGGCTTCGCGGCAAGGTCGTTCTCGGGAGGTGCAGCTAGCTTGGTTTCTAAGCCATGCAGCCCTGCATAAATTTGCGAAGCGATATACAAATACGGATTCGCCATCGGTTCGCCGACGCGATTTTCTATCCGACTGGGCAGCAAACGAAGCATGGCGGCGCGGCTATCCTCGCCCCACGACACCGTATGCGGTGCCAGCACGTTGGGTTGATAACGCGCATAGCTGCTGACGGTTGGCGCGGCAAATGCAGCCATAGCACGGCCATGCTGGATAAGGCCTGCGAGGAAATGCATGCTCACAGGTGTAGGCTCTCCAGTCTTGACATCCATCAGCGATTGATGCAAATGCCAGCCGCTACTCATGATGTTGGCGAAAGGCGGGCGGCACATAAACGTGGCGTGATAGCCCGAGCGGCGCAAAGCTTGGCGCACGCTGTTGGTAAACAGCACCATTTGGTCAGCAGCGGTGAGTGCATCCGTGACATCAAACACCGCTTCAAATTGACTCGGGCCAAATTCAATCTCGAGTGATGTGAGTGGCAAACCCAAGCCCACAGCAGTCTGGCGGACGATTTCTAGCGGCGCATGGCATCGGTCTGTGTACGCATCGCTGAGTAATTGATAGCCAGGATGCAGCATGCTCACGCGCGGCGGCAAACCAGGCCAAGTCGTTGTTTCAGGATCTAGCGCCTCGCTCTCGTCGTCAATTTTGTAGATATGAAATTCGATCTCCAGCCCGCAGCGCATGGCGTAACCCGCCGTTTTTAGCCGGGCAATCGCGGCTTGCAAAACCCGGCGAGGATCAAGTTCTACAGGCGAACTATCACTAAAAAAAGGCTCGGCAAACAACCATGCCTCGCGCGGTGACCATGGAAGAGGGTGCAGGCGAGCACCTTCTTTAGGAATTTTGAGCACTAGGTTGCTAGCGTTAGCAAACTTGGCTGCCTCGCTCCATTGATTGAATTGGCTAGGTTCAAACACCTTAAACGCTGTGTGATCAGACGTGTCTTTCAGCATCAGCGTGCCAACCATACCCATAGTTAATTCAGATGGGCTCTGCAAGCCTTGCTGAATAAGGGCTGCAGGCATACTCTTACTGCGAATCTGACCGTGCAAATCGCACCAAGCCACGCGGATCGTCTCAATGCTGGGATCGAGGTCAAGCTTCATCGAAAGCCATCAAATGTTTTGGGCCCAGACTGCAAATCCGCTTGCGACATGGGCTCGGGCAGTGGTTTGCCTTGCAAGGCCGTATCCATCGCATCTAACAACCAACGCCTATATCTGGCAATTGCCGCATCGCTTGAGCCAAGATTCTCTTTCGTGCGATCTTGAATCGCCCCCATGCCTTCTACTGCCCACTGGTCGTGCACATTGATATCGTCCTCGCCCATGCCGAGATAGGTGCGACTTGCCTGTTCATCCGCGCTAAAGCCCCACTGGTTGTGCTTTCCTGACTTTGGCGAGTACTCGGGGAAATTCGTGTGGCGTGCCCGTTGCTCGCGCATGGCAGCGTGGTTGAGCGCCTCGCCTGTGCTGGTAAAAATTGAATACCAATAGGTGTGCGTGTCGTCGATGGGCAAATGAATTTGCGTGATCGTCATCGTCTCGGACAGCGGGATGATGAAGGTATGCGGAAACACAGCGTGAGTGGTTCGGACGTGTGCTTGAGAGTTGTTTAAATCTTTGTCGTTCAGTTTGCGTGTGGCCGTGAGCTGCATGCCGTAGTCGGTTGAGACCACGTCAATCTTGGGCTGGCACAGCTCGCGCATCACGCGCGACATCGGCCAGCGCTCGCCTGCCACCTCGCCTGCAGCAGCGCTTCTAAACTGCTTACCTGCGACGTTGTTACCCATTTCGTCTAAATCAACATCATGCAAAAAGCGATGCAAGAAGGAAGGGTGTGCGGGGTCAATGCCCACTTCGAACGCTTGTAGCCAATTGCATTGCCAAAGCCCTTTGAATGCGAAGCTATGCGTGGCGGGGGCAGCGTAGCAATCAAGTGCAGGGAAGGGCGGCGGTGCTTCGGTACCAAACCAAGCAAACACCACGCCAGACTTTATGGTTGTTGGATAGTTGCCTTGTCGCACACGCTGGCACAGTGTTGAGTTTGAAGGCTCGGCAGGCGTCTCTAAGCATGTGCCATCACCCGCATATTGCCACCCATGAAAAGGGCACCGCACCGCAGCTTGTGGCGCATGATTGATCTGCACGATCTCAAAGCGAGCAAAGCTCAAATCTGCACCGCGGTGGGCGCAGTGTTTATCTAAGAGCGAGAACAAGCCAGAAGGTTGTTTGAACAAAACAAAATCCTGTCCAAGCGCACGAACAGCCTTGAGTGGCCGATTTTTCATCGCGGGATTGATCTCAGGGTCAAACTCCTCGACCAAAGCCACTGGCTGCCAAAACTGGCGCATCACAGCGCCGCCTGCAGAGCCAATGCCGACCTGTGTGAGTCTTTCATTACGTGATTTATCCATGAGCTGAATCATAATCACACTATGAAACTCTATAACTACTTCCGTTCCTCCGCTTCGTTTCGCGTCCGCATTGCCATGAACTTGAAGGGTTTGCCTTTTGAGTACATCCCCGTTCACTTGGCTCGCGGTGATCACAAAAAGCCTGAGTATTCGGTTATTGCTGCCGATGGTTTCGTGCCACTCCTAGATACTGGCGATGTGCAGTTAAGCCAATCCATGGCGATCATCGAATACTTGGATGAGTTGCATCCCAAGCCTGCGCTCTTGCCTGCCGATGCACTGGGACGCGCCAAAGTACGTGCCTTGGCGCAAAGCATTGCTTGCGAAATCCACCCGCTCAATAACCTTCGCGTACTTAAATATTTGGTGCGCGAACTAAAACTTGACGAAGAAGCCAAAAACACGTGGTATCGCCACTGGGTGCGCGAAGGCTTAGAGAGCTTTGAGCGCCAACTGGCGCAATTGCCGCCAAGCACCTTTTGCTATGGTGATACGCCCACGCTGGCCGACTGCTGCTTAGTTCCGCAAATCGCAAACGGCAAGCGTTTCAACGTGAACTTTGACGGATTGCCGCGCACCATGGCGGCGCATCAAGCTTGTATGAAACTGGATGCCTTCATCAAAGCATCGCCCGAAAATTGCCCTGATGCTGAATAATTTGATAGTTAGAAAGGAATAATGATGTTTAAAAATCTTAAAACACTAACTTTGAGCACCTTAGCTGCTGTGATTTACGCTGCCGTGCCCATCGTGCACGCGCAAGACAATTGGCCTTCAAAACCTGTCACGCTCATCATGGGATTTCCTGCTGGTTCTGGAGTGGATGTTGTGGGACGGATGATTCAAGAGCCGCTTGGCAAGTTGCTGGGGCAAAACGTCATCATTGACTATAAAACTGGGGCGGCTGGCAATATTGCTAGTGAATTTGTGGCTCGCGCTAAGCCAGACGGCTATACGCTGGCGTTTGGAACTGCGGCCACGCATGGCAGCAATGCGGCGCTGTATAAAACGTTGCCTTTCGATGTTGAAACCGATTTTGTGCCTGTCGCCCCCATCATCGATGTGTCCAATGTGCTCATGGTCAACCCTGATGTTGTGCCTGTCAAAACACTCAAAGAATTTGTCGATTTGGTCAAGGCCAATCCTGGCAAATACAACTACGCCTCCACAGGCAACGGCGCAGGTACGCACATGGCATTTGCAGAGTTCAACTCACGATTAGGCTTGAATATGATCCACGTGCCCTACAAGGGCGGCCCAGAAGCGATTACGTCTGTGGTACGCGGCGAGACTTGCTGCATCATGAATCAAGTGCAAACGGCGTTGCCGCAGTACAAGGCAGGCAAAGTGCGCTTGCTAGGACTCACCACCATCAAGCCAGTTGCAGCTGTGGCGGAGGTACCCAGTATTTCCGCCAGTGGCATACCTGGCACTAGCGGGTTTGACAGCGCGATTTGGTTTGGCGTCTTCGCCCCCAAAGGCACGGATGCGGCAATCGTGAACAAACTAAATTCCGCGATCAATACGGTATTGCAACAACCCGAGATGCGGGCTCGGTTTGAAGCCATGGGGAATACGGTGCGTATGGAGTCGCCCGCGCAGTTTAAACAGACCGTGCATGACAACCGCGCCAAGTGGACGGAAGTCGTTAAAAGCGCGGGCATCGTAGCGAACTGATGAACAAACACAGTGGTCATGAATAACGGTTTAGCCGCGCTCGAGCAGCGACTTGCGCAGGATTTACTCTATTTAGCATTGCCGCCCCGCGCTTGGATGCCCACGCCGCAAATGATGGAGGGGCAGCCTGTTCTTGATGTTGTCATCATTGGCGCAGGACAAGCGGGGCTTGCAGCGGCTGTGGGTTTGGCGCATTTAGGCATTGCCGCGGTGGTGCTAGACCGCGCCCCGCTTGACTTTGAAGGGCCTTGGGCAACGACAGCACGAATGGAAGAGCTCCGCTCGCCCAAAGAGTTATTAGGGCCTGCCATGGGTTTGCCAGCGCTTAGTTTTAGGGCTTGGTTTGAAGCGCAGTTTGGCGTTGAAGCGTGGGCTGCGATGGACAAAATCCCAAGGCTGCAATGGATGGATTATTTGCGCTGGTATCGCCGTGTGATGAAGGTTGATGTGCGTAACGACACATCGGTGACGGCCATTGTGCCACGAACAGACAAACGCGTCGAACTGCAGATTCAAACGAAAAGTGGTACTTCAAGTTTGCTCGCGCGCCGCGTGATTTTGGCAACGGGCCGCGACGGTCTTGGCGGTCCTATCGTGCCAGATTTCATTAAAGCGCTGCCCAAAGATTTGTGGGCACACTCATCGGATACGTTTGATTACAGAGCGCTGAAAGGCTTGCGAATCGGCGTGATTGGTGCGGGCGCATCGGCAATGGACAGTGCAGCAACGGCTTTAGAGGCAGGAGCGGGCAGTGTGGATTTGCTGATTCGCCGCGCCGATTTGCCGCGTGTCAATAAAAGCAAAGGCTCGGGCAATCCAGGCCTGACGCATGGCCATCTGAACCTGCAGGACAGTCATAAATGGCAATTGCGTCATTACATCAATACGATGCAAGTACCGCCGCCGCATGGCAGTACGCTGCGCGTCTCGCGGCACAGCAACGCGCGGTTTTTATTCAATTCGCCCATAGAGTCGGTACGTGCGGTTGGCAAGTCGATTCAAGTCCTCACACCCAGAGGCGAATTGACGTTTGATTTTTTAATTGCAGGAACGGGTTTTGCCGTTGATTGGAATAGCCGCCCCGAGCTTGCTGCCATAGCGTCGCATGTGCAAGTTTGGAGTGATTGCTACAAGCCTCGCGCAGAGCAAGAAGACCAAGAGTTAGCCGACTCGCCTAGGCTTGGCGCTGCGTTTGAATTTCAAGAAAAATCGAAAAATATTTGCCCAGGCTTGGATCGCATCCATTGTTTTTGTTATCCCGCCATGCTCTCGCATGGCTCGCTATCGGGCGATATCCCCAACATCAGCGATGGCGCCAAGCGTTTAAGTACGGGCATTGCCAGCCTGTTTTATAGCGAAGACTTTGATCATCACTTCAAAGTTTTAGAAGCTTACGATGTGCCCGAACTATTGGGCGATGAATGGACACCTTCATGACAAACACTTTAGACATCATTGATCACTGCACACGCCTTGCGCCCAGCGATGCGCTCTATGCACTGCGCCGCGAGCGACTCAAAATTGTGGAGTCCACACAGGGCAGCTATGACGCCATGTTTGACGATGCGGTGGTTGGCGTTTCGGTTGCCGAGCGCTTATCTATTGCCAAGCATGCCTGCGAGCTTAGCTGCGCTCATTCTTTAGCGGCGCATTACACCCAGCGCTTAAACAAGGCAAGCGATGCTGCGGCGACTGAGCGAGTCCGTGCACTCCTCACGTTTACAAAAAAATTAATCATCAAGCCGATTGACGGTGATCGCAAAGCCATAGAAGCCTTGCAGGACGTGGGTTTGAGCGCTCCTGCTATTGTGGCCGTTGGGCAATTGATTGCATTTTTGTCCTATCAAATCCGCTTGGTTGCAGGGTTGGAGGCAATGCAAGCGGCAGGTGCTAATACCGCTGCCATTATTGCGCCACCCGAAGTGTTAGGCGAATGTTTGCCCAGCCCGATGCACATCAAAGGCTTTACCAATGAAGTGCTCGATTGGCACAGCTGGATTGAACCACTGCATTTAGAGGAGGCCACGCCTGAGCAATTGGCAGCGATTGATGCCATGAGTCCGACCGCAAAAAATCAACAGTATTTCCGTATGCTGGCGCATCAGCCCGAGATGCTCTTGCAGCGCTCGATTGCCTTTAACGCCATCATGTTTGCGCCTGGCGGTATGCCGCGTGCCGAGCGAGAGCTAGGTGCGACGGTTGAATCACGCTTGAATGGCTGCATGTACTGCGCATCCGTTCATGCGCAACGTTTTGAGCAACTGACAAAGCGCAACGATGTGATCGCACAATTGTTTGAAGACCCCGCCAGCGCTGGCACGACGCCGCGCGAGCGACTCATCGTGCAGCTATCGGCGGTGATTGCGCTAACACCAGAAAAGTTGAATAGCGCACACATCCAGCAAGCACGCGCTGCAGGTCTTGCGGACGCAGAAACGCTGGATTTGATTCACGCGGTAGCGCTGTTTGCATGGGCGAATCGATTGATGCTGAACTTGGGCGAGCCTTACCGCTTGGACGGTACGCTGGCGGAAAAAGGGCAGTTATGAAGCGATGGCTAGTCTTGGCTTTAGCGCTGGCAGGCTTTAGTGCAGCCGCGCAAGATGCCAAGCCTTTGCACATCATCGTGCCATTTCCTGCAGGTGGATCGCAAGACGTCATTGCGCGGTACTTAGGCAACAAACTCAGCGCGCGTTTGGGCACACCCGTTGTGGTTGAAAACAAAACTGGAGCAGGTGGCTTGATTGCTGCAG
>JANPAY010000394.1:0-1671 GCA_031430155.1 Comamonadaceae bacterium | reverse complement strand
TGCAACAATGGGGCTGTCTTCGTAACGCAGGCCAAGATGCAGGCCTGGCGCATTGAATTCGCGCTGCACATGCAGCGCCAATGCTGCGCCCAAGTCTTCGCGAATGTGCGCCGCATCTGCATTGTCATCGTCCACGTTCGGTGCGATTTTGATGCGTCCAATGCTGTCGGCCATGCTTCGTGCATAGGCCGTATTTCGGTGTGCAATAGGGCGGCGTTCGGCATCATACGAATCCAGCAGTCCCTCGCTTGCCCAGCCTTGCAGCACGGCAGCTAGCTTCCAGCCTAAATTGACCGCATCGTCTACGCTGGTGTTGTAGCCCATGCCACTGGTCGGTGTGAAGAGATGCGCCGCGTCGCCTGCCAAAAACACGCGTCCCTTTGACATTTTTTCGGCAACCAGCGTAAAGCCCGCATTCCACGGGGCTTTCGCAATGAGTTCAAAATCAAACGGCTTGCCAATTGCGGCCAACATGGCGGCTTGGTAGTCCACGGTTTCAGGCGTTTGATCGGGTTTGAGTTGCAAACCAAACAAGAACGAATCGATACCGTTGATGGCAATCAGTAAGCCGCGCTGCACAGGATTAATAGCCCAGTATTGCCACGCTTTTTTCTTATCCAATACGTCGTACAGATCTTTGGATTTGAAATAAATCGACAGCATCTGACCACCAAAAAAATCACGCGACTCTTCGCTCACGCCACCAAATTTAATGCCAAGGCTTTTACGCACCATGCTGCGTGGGCCGTCGCAGCCCACCACGTAGCGGCAGGTCAACACAGACGTGGCCTGCGAGGCCGTATTGATAACGGTTAAGAATGATTGATCGCTACCCTGCACCAGTGCTGTGGCGCGGTGTCCGAGCATCAATTTGACGTTTGGATATTTTGCGAGTTCTGCTTGAAGAATTGGCTCCATCAACATTTGGTTACCACGGTGCGGCAGCTCAGGTGTCGGCCAAGCATCTTCGCCATAGTCGCCAAACGAGGTTTGATGCAGTGCTTCGCTACGCGAGGGAATCGAAAACCGTGTGAGCTCTCGGCCCGAGAGTCTCGTGCAATAGGCGATGTCTTGCGGATGATCTGCCGCAAGGCCGGTCGCACGCATCGCTTCGGCTAAACCGCGCCTGCGGTAATGCTCCATCGTGCGGGCGGACGTGGCGTTGGCTTTGGGGAATTGCGGTGGGTCTAAGTCTTCTTCTAGCAAAACGCAATGGATCCCTCGGCATCCCAGCTCTAGCGCGAGCATGAGGCCAGCAGGGCCGCCACCCACGATGGCGACATCAGTCGTTATATTAGTTGCTATGTCAGTCAACGCTGGCTCCTGTGCGCTTAACCATCTCGGCGTATTTGGCAGAGTCCGTTTCAATCAAACGCGCCAGTGTGCTTGGCGTAATCGCGTAGGGCGCAAAGCCAAAGTTGGCGAATTTTTCAATCACATCGGGTTGTTTGAGTGCTTCATTTAGCGCTTTGTTAATCGATTCAACCACGGGTGCGGGTGTGCCTTTGGGTGCCATCAACACCACCCAAGTGCGTGCTTCCACGCCTTTTACGCCGCTGGCTTCTTCAAGTGTTGGAACGTTGGGCATGGCAGCCGCTCTGGCGCTATCTGCTACGGCAATAAAACGCAGCCGTCCTGCTTTAAGCAGCGGCCCCGCACTGGCAATGCTGG
>JANPAY010000393.1:0-1684 GCA_031430155.1 Comamonadaceae bacterium | reverse complement strand
GGTTAAGCCTGAGCTGAGCATAAATAGCAACAGCCCATAACTCACACCGTTGAGCAAGGAAATAGTAAAAAATTCCATAGCAAACTTATCTTAAAAAAATGAGGCCACTAGTGCCTCATTAAAACTCATCATCCAAGAGTCAAAAATCCCCGCCTGCGCGGGGATGACGAAGTTAAGAAGGCCGCTTCATTTGGCAAGAAGTAGGGGTCGAAGAGACGTAGGGCTCAATCTTTTTAACCACCGCAAAGTTGTAGCCCGTGTTCTCTTCGCTGTATGGATCAGCTTTGGTAGCCTTCGTCCACTTGCTGATATACAAATGCTGCTGCAACTGGTGGTCAGCTTTGCGCATCGTGGCATCACCGCTAATGCCTTTGAAAGTCATGCCCTCCATAGCTGCCGCCACTTTCACTGGGTCAGTACTCTTGGCATTAGCCATACCTTGCGCGAGCATGGACACAGCTAAATGGGTTTGGAAAGTGTAGTAGTCATCGTTAAATTTTGCTTTGAATTCATTGCGCAGATTACGCAACTCACCCGTGAAATTAGAGTGACTAATCGCAATTTGGCTCACATTCATGTCTTTGCCTTGCGCCAATGCAGTTGGTGTACCCGACACGCCAGCGTAATAGGCATAGATTGGCAATTTCATACCAGCATCATTCAACGCCTTCACCAACAAGGTCATGTCAGTACCCCAGTTGCCCGTGACCACGGCATCGGCGCCTGCAGCTTTAATTTTGGCAACGTAAGGAGAGAAGTCTTTCACCTGTGCAATCGGATGCAGATCTTCACCCACAATCTTCACGTCAGGGCGCTTTCTTGCAATGCCTTCTTTAAAGTACTTGGCCACTTGTTGACCATGTGCATAGTTTTGATTAATCAAATAGACATTTTTAACCTTCGGCTGATCAATCATGAAGCTGGTCAAAGCTTCCATCTTCATAGAAGTATCCGCATCTAAACGGAATTGCCAGTAGCTACAGCGTTCATTAGTGAGAGCAGGATCAACCGCAGCGTAGTTGAGATAAATCACCTCTTTGCCGGGATTGCGTTCATTGAACTTAGAAACTGCATCAGACAATGCCCCTGCAACCGCCGAGCTATTGCCTTGGGTCACATAACGAAAGCCTTGATCGGTAGCCGCTTTCAGTTGATCGAGCGTGGCTTGTGGTGAGCCTTTGTTATCGAAGGCCGTAAATTCAAACTTCACGCCAGCCGGATTGTTAGCACCTGATAGCTTTTCGGCGACAAATTGATAGCTTTTGAACTGGTTTTGGCCCACGTTTCCAAATGCGCCAGACAAACCTTCAATCAAGGCAATTTTGACCGTCTGGCCAGTTAATGGGCCTGGTGCGGCAGCAGCAGCCTTGGCTGGCGCTGCTTTAGCGGCAGCGGGTTTCGCTGCGGCTGGCTTGTCTGCTTGCGCGAAGGCCAATGACATGCTTGCAGCAAAAGCCGTCAAGGTCAGTGTTTTAAAAAATGTATGTCGCATGTTGAATTTTCCTCAAAGATTAATAATGAATAACACTTGCTAACGTTTCGAGATTAGCTGTTTTTTTAAATTCCCCACTCAGGGAATGCCCTAGCTTTGCGACGGTAATTTGTAATCCTTAAGCTGCTCCCGTAGCTTCATTTTTTGCATCTTGCCAGTTGCTCCCAATGGGATCGCATCTACAAACACCAC
>JANPAY010000392.1:0-8641 GCA_031430155.1 Comamonadaceae bacterium | reverse complement strand
AAACGCTCTTGATGCGTGGCTTGTGTGGTACGACACGACACTCGATACGCCCTGCATCGCGATTTGCTCGACCAGTCAAGGCGACGCGCACTGCAAAGGCTGCGGACGCACGTTTGATGAAGTGCAGCATTGGCCAGAATTCACGCCTGTGCAAAAGCGCCAAACATGGCGGCGTATCACAACGGAAGGACTCGCTTGGCGCTTTAATCGCTACGCCGAACGCGCCATGGAGAATGCGGACGAGCGGATGGCGAGTCGGTTGATTTAAGCGGAAACCGCTGCCTTCGCCAATGCAGCTGCTTTGCCAATATAGCTGGCAGGCGTCATGGCCAGTAACCGCGCTTTGTCGGCGGCTGGGATATCAAGCCCCGCAATCAATTTTTGTAAATCGCTTGCCAGTACCGTTTTACCACGTGTCGCTTCTTTCAATTGCTCGTAGGCGTTTTGCACACCAAAGCGGCGCATCACGGTTTGGATCGGTTCAGCTAGTACTTCCCACGCGCCATCCAAGTCAGCGGCAATCGCCTCTTCGTTTATTTCTAACTTGCCAAGGCCAGTGAGCAATGACTCATACGCCAAGAGGCTGTAGCCAAAGCCCACGCCGATGTTGCGCAGCACGGTGGAGTCGGTTAGGTCGCGTTGCCAGCGCGAAATCGGCAGCTTATTCGCCATGTGGTCCAGTATGGCGTTAGCAAGGCCTAGGTTGCCCTCGGCGTTTTCAAAGTCGATGGGGTTGACTTTGTGCGGCATGGTGGAGCTGCCAATTTCGCCAGCTTTTAGGCGCTGCTTGAAATAGCCAAGGCTGACATAACCCCATATGTCGCGGCACAGATCGATCAAGATGGTGTTGCTACGCATGAAGGCGTGGAACAGCGCCGCCATGTAGTCATGCGGCTCAATCTGCGTGCTGTAGTCTTGGAAAGTGAGCCCGAGTCCATGCGGAGTAGGCGTTTCGACGACGCGCTTGGCAAACGCTGCCCAGTCCAAATCGGGGAAAGCGGCGAGGTGGGCGTTGTAGTTACCGACTGCGCCATTCATCTTGCCGAGCAACTGCACATTCTCAATATCAACCAGCACACGGCGCAGGCGCACGACGACGTTGGCGAACTCTTTGCCCACCGTCGTGGGAGTGGCGGTTTGCCCATGGGTGCGAGACAGCATAGGCGTGTCGCTATAACGCAAAGCCATATCCGATAAGGCTTGCAGGGTCGTTTTGAGCTTGGGTACGAGTACCGTATCGCGTGCAGCTTGAATTTGGAGTGCGTGGCTGGTGTTATTAATGTCTTCGCTGGTGCAGGCAAAGTGGACGAAGTGAGCGTGTGCTTTCAGCTCAGGCAATTCGGTGGCTTGTCCGAACTTTTCAACTAACCAGTATTCCACGGCTTTCACATCGTGATTGGTGACACGCTCAATGGCTTTAATGGCTAGGGCATCAGCTTCAGAAAAGTTGGCGACCAAGGCTTGCAAATGAGTCCGCGCAGCAGGCGTGAGAGGTTTGAATTCGGCAAATCCCGCATCGGATAACGCTGTAAACCACGCCAGTTCGACTTGCACGCGGCGGTGCATATAGCCGTATTCGGACATCAAGGGGGCGAGGGCGGAGACTTTGGCGCTATAGCGACCGTCAAGTGGAGAGATGGCGAAGAGTTGAGGGTTCATTTGGTCAGTCATAAAGAACATTTTAGGCTGATGGGTCAACCGTGAGTCTCTTGGGTTCGTTAGAATGAAATGATGAAACTGATTTATGCCAATGCTAGCCCCTATGCCCGCAAAGTACGCGTGGTACTTGCCGAAAAGAAACTCGATTACCAACTTGCCGTAGAAAACCCTTGGCTGCCCGAGACGACCATTGGCGCGTCCAATCCGCTGGGTAAGGTGCCGTGCTTGGTGCTGGAAGGCGGCGAAGCTTTGTTTGATTCGCGCGTGATTGTGGAATATCTGGATACGCTCTCGCCCGTGGGTAAGTTAATCCCTTCCAATGGCCGCGAGCGCGCTGAAGTCAAAACATGGGAAGCCTTAGCCGATGGCTTGATGGATGCCGCTTTGACGGTGCGCATGGAGCAAACATGGGTTCACCGCACAGCAGAGCAGCGCTCGCAGGCTTGGATAGATCGGCATTTAGACAAGATTGCAGCGGCTCTTAAAGCCATGAGTCGCGGGCTTGGCGATAAGCCTTATTGCGGCAATATCCACATGAATTTAGCGGATATTGCTGTGGGCTCGGCGCTGGGCTATTTGGACTTCAGATTTCCACAAATCGATTGGCGCACACCGCATCCAAACTTGGCGAAGCTGTTTGAAAAACTTTCCTTACGCCAGAGTTTTATTGATACCCAGCCAGTTTAAATTCCAGCGCATCCACAAACATCGCCGCCACATCAAACCCCGTTTGATCGAAGATCTCTTGAAAGCACGTCGGGCTGGTCACGTTGATTTCGGTCAGCTTGTCGCCAATCACGTCCAGTCCCACTAGCAAGAGGCCACGGCTGGCAAGGATTGCGCCGAGTTCAGTCGCAATTTTTAAATCGGGTTCAGACAGTTTTTGCGCCACGCCTTTGCCGCCTGCCGCTAAATTGCCGCGCACTTCTCCGCCTTGCGGAATCCTCGCCAAGGCATACGGGACGGGCTTGCCGCCGATCAGCAGTACGCGCTTGTCACCGTCTTTGATGGCGGGTAAATAGCGCTGCGCCATGATGGTTTGCGTGCCGTCAGCGGTTAGCGTTTCGGCAATTGCGCCAAGATTGAGTGCGTCGTCCCGCACGCGAAAAATCCCCACGCCGCCCATGCCGTCCAGCGGCTTCAAGATCACATCTTGGTGCTCCGCATGAAAGGCTTTGATGCGCGCAATGTCTCGTGTCACCAAGGTGGGCGCAGCAAGGTGCGAAAACTCCATCAGCGCCAGCTTTTCTGGGTGATCCCGCAAGGCACGTGGGCTATTGAAGACGCGTGCACCTTCGCGCTCGGCTTGCTCTAGCAAATGCGTGGCGTAAAAATACTCGGAATCAAACGGCGGGTCTTTGCGCATGATGACTGCGCCGAAAGCCTTGATGGCTGTGGCCTGCAAGGGTGATGCCTCGTACCAGTCCTTTCCTTCCGAGTTCCCCGCTTGGCCTGTGAGCCGTAGGGTCTGTGTATCTGCGACAACACCTGTGGATTGCGTCCAGCGTATGTTGCTCACTTCGCAACTGCTGATAGTATGCCCACGCTTGGCCGCCTCGCGCATCATGGCAAATGTGGTGTCTTTATAGATTTTGAAGCTATCCAGTGGGTCGGCGATAAAGAGGATGTGCATGACTATATTGTTTAGATTTCTACTTTACTTCCCAGTTCCACCACAGCGTTGCTTGGTAGATACAAGAAGTCCGCCGCGTCGCTGGCGTTGTGGTGCATTTGCGCAAACAGCTTTTCGCGCCAAGGTGCCATGCCGCCGCCTAGTGTCGAGACCACGTTGTTGCGCGATAAGAAGTAGCTGGTCGTCATGGGGTCAATGTCGAATCCAAGGCCGTACAGTGTTTTGAGTGAAGCGGGTACGTCAGGGTCGTTTTTGAAACCAAAATTGATGATGACTTGCCAGCAGTGGTGACCCAGCGAGTGCACCTCTAGGCGTTTTTGTAAGCCAATCCAAGGCACTTCGTGGTTGCGCACAGTCACAAATAAATTGTGTGCGTGCAGTACCTTGTTGTGTTTGAGGTTATGCAAAAGCGCGTTAGGCGTGATGTCGATGTCGGTTGTTAAGAACACAGCCGTGCCTTCTACCCGCGTCGGCGGGCTGACGAACACCGCTTGCAGGAAATCTTTCAAACTAAACGCATCAGCGCGCTGGGCCTCCACTACAAGCTCCGAGCCACGGTGCCATGTCACCATCAACGTAAAGATAGCGCCGCCAATCAAGAGTGGGAACCAGCCGCCCTCAAGCAACTTCATCATGTTGGATGCGAAGAAAGTCACGTCAACGATAAAGAACCAAGCCGTGGCAGCGATACAAAGCGAGAGCGGATACTTCCAGCCGTAGCGAATGACAAAGAACGTGAGTACGGTTGTGATCAGCATGTCGATGCACACGGCAATGCCGTAAGCCGCGGCTAAATTGCCAGATGTTTTAAACATGGCAACTGCAAACACAATCGCCACAAACAAGCCCCAGTTGACAAGCGGAATGTAGATTTGGCCAGTGTCTTTGATGCTAGTGTGCACGATCTTCATGCGCGGCAGAAACCCCATTTGAATGACTTGGCGCGTCACGCTAAAAGCCCCAGAAATCAAGGCTTGCGAGGCAATGACAGCAGCGGCCGTTGCGAGCACCAAGAGCGGCAGCAGCGCCCATTCGGGCGCCATCAAATAGAACGGATTTTTAACGGCGTCGGGGTTCTTGAGCAAGAGCGCACCTTGGCCAAAATAGTTCAAGATCAAGGATGGCATCACCACCCAAAACCATGCAAGCCTGATCGGTCGTTTGCCGAAATGACCCATGTCAGCATAGAGCGCCTCGGCGCCTGTCACGCAGAGTACGACCGCGCCCAAGATAATGAAAGTGATGTGCGGGTTGCGCCACATGAAACCAATGGCGTAGTGCGGTGATAGCGCCCATAAAATTTGCGGATTTTGCAGGATGTGGTTAATGCCCAATAGGGAAATCACCACGAACCACAGCAAAGTAATGGGGCCAAAAAACTTACCAATGCTGGCAGTGCCGCGTTTTTGTACGTAGAAGAGGCCAAACAAAATAACTAACGTGAGCGGGACGATCCAGTGTTTAAACGTGGGCGAAATGACCTCCAAACCCTCCATCGCACCGAGTACTGAAATGGCTGGGGTGATGACGCCATCGCCATAAAACAGCGATGTACCAAAGATGCCGACCACCAAGAGCACTTTACGAAGCCGAGGCTGGTCTTTCACGGCCGTGGATGCCAATGCCAGCATGGCAATTAAGCCACCCTCGCCGTGGTTATCTGCACGTAACACCAGCACCACGTATTTGACAGAGACGATGGTGGTGAGTGTCCAAACAAAAATCGACAAAATGCCGTAAATGTTCTCAGGCGTAAATGGCACATGGCCGCCACCAAACACCTCCTTCATCGCATAGAGCACCGAGGTGCCGATATCGCCGTAAACGACGCCGATGGCGCCCAGCGTGAGAGCGGCGATAGAAGATTTTGAGGTTTGCACGAGAAATAGCCAGTTGGATGGATTTGTTCGAGAAGGCGCTATTGTGCTACTTTAATTTGCTGCACCGCAACATGATTGTCAACTTTTAAAGAATTTGTTGTGAAAGTGCACCAGCCGCCGCTACCACGGCAGCAATATGTTTCTCGTTATAGCGGCTACTGGGCATGGTGAGCGTGAGCGATGCCGCCAACGCGCCACTACTTTTAAATACAGGCGCAGCGATCCCTGCCAGATCGGGCGAGCGGTCGCCAATCGCGGCAAAGTAGCCGTCTTGCCTAATTTGAGCCAGTTGTTTAGCATCTTTGCCGCTGGGCGTGTAGGCCAGTTGCCCTAAATCGCTAAACGCTAGCAGTACGCGCCCACCTGCACCTCTGCTAAGGGGCAGTAGGTCGCCTTCGCGAAGGTGGTCGCGCAGCATTTGTTCCGAATGCACACGATACAGACACAAGCGCTGCGCCTCTTGCCCTGAGCCCTGAATGACGCTATAGGCTACGCTCTCTTTCGTTTTTTTAACTAACTCTTGCAGGACGGGATAGACCACATCACCCAGTGCAAAGCCCGCCATATAAATACCTTGCAGACGTGAGATTTCGCGCCCGAGTGCGTAGTTGCCGCCTTGGGTGCGCTGGATGAAGTCGTTGTGTTGGAGCGAGGCCAAGAGGCGCAGGCACGTGCTTTTGTGCATCGCTGTGCGTTCGGCAAAATCCGACAGTGTGAGCGCGGTTTCGCCTTGCTTAAAAACCGTTAAAAGCGATAACGCTTTATCAACTGCCGCAACGCCGCCCGTGGCGGGTGTTTGTTCTGCTAAAGATAGGGTAAGAGATTTTTTTGGCATGAATAAATATTTGTTATGATTCGTTCTATCTATAAAAATTATATTCTATCTTATGAAATCACAAAACCCAGTACTTGATAAACCGATTGACGTTTTAATTTCTGAAGTCGGCATGCGTGACGGCTTGCAATCCATTGCCAGCGTGATGCCAACGAGCAGCAAATTCAAATGGATTGATGCGTTAGTGGCAGCCGGTGTGCGCGAGATCGAAGTCACGTCTTTCGTGCCAGCGCATTTGATGCCCCAGCTAGCCGATGCCGCTGAGGTGGTGAAGTACGCCATTACCAAACCAGGTCTCAGCGTCATCTCGCTCGTGCCTAATCTCAAAGGTGCGCAGGCGGCAATTGCCGCTGGTTCGCATAAACTGACCATTCCCACATCGGCCAGCGTTGCGCATAGTTTGGCTAACGTGCGCAAGACGCGTGAGCAAATGATTGAAGAGGTTCGAAACATCGTCGCTTATCGCAACGAAGTCGCTCCGCATGTAGAAATTGAAGCAGGCGTATCGGTCGCCTTTGGTTGCACGCTGCAAGGCGTGGTGCCCGAAGACGACGTGATCTGGATGGTCGAGCAGTGCATTGCGGCGGGCGCGAACGTGTCTGGCCTTGCCGACACCACGGGCATGGCGAATCCTGCGCAGGTCAAGCGCCTTTTCACTAGAGCCATTGCAGCAGTAGGTCTCGAGCGCCTTGGCGCAGCGCACATGCACAACACGCGTGGGCTGGGTATCGCCAATTGTTTGGCGGCTTATGACGTGGGCATTCGCGGTTTCGATACTTCGATGGCAGGCCTTGGCGGCTGTCCTCATGCACCAGGTGCATCGGGTAATGTGGTCACCGAAGATCTCGCCTTTATGTTTGAAGCCATGGGCGTAAGGACAGGCATCGATTTAGAAAAACTTGTCCATGCGCGCCAGCCCATGATGGAGGGGCTTCCTGGCGTTGAGGTGTACGGAATGCTTGCGCCAGCGGGGCTGACCAAAGGATTTACCTATGCAAAATAATGACGTTCAAAGCAGCGCAAGCAACTTGCCGTTAGCTGGCATCCGCGTCATCGAATTCACCCACATGGTGATGGGTCCCACCTGCGGGATGTTGCTCGCCGATTTAGGTGCTGACGTGATTAAAGTTGAGCCGCTTAAGGGCGACAACACACGGCGTTTGCTCGGTTCTGGCGCAGGATTTTTTCCACTCTACAACCGAAACAAACGCAGTTTTGCGGTGGACTTAAAAACGGCTGAAGGCATGGAGGCCGTGCTGAAATTGATTGCGACGGCTGATGTGGTGTCGCACAATTTCAAATCAGAAACGATGAAGGCGCAGGGACTCGATTACGAAACGCTCAAACGGCTTCGCGACCCTGCATTGCCTGAGTTGATTTACGTTGACCACCGTGGCTTTTTGCCTGGCCCTTACGACCACCGCACAGCGCTTGATGAAGTGGTGCAAATGATGGGTGGCCTCGCGTACATGACGGGCAGGCGCGGCGACCCCGTACGTGCGGGCACATCGGTCAACGACATGATGGGCGGCATCTTTGGCGCGGTGGCTTGCATGGCGGCGTTGATGCAGCGGCAAAAAACAGGCAAAGGGCAGCAAGTGCAATCGGCCCTGTTTGAAAACAATATCTTGCTGGTCGCACAGCACATGATGCAGTTCCAAGTGACGGGGCAGGCTGCTGCGCCCATGCCCGAGCGCATATCGGCGTGGGCGGTGTACGACGTGTTTACGGTCAAGGGTGGCGAGCAAATTTTCTTGTCAGCGGTGTCCGACACGCAGTGGAAGATTTTTTGTGAAGCGTTTGGCTACGACGATTTGTTTGGTGATCCGCGCTTATTCTCGAACAACGACCGCGTGAATGCCCGCGATTGGATGATTCCTGAATTGCGTGAGCGCTTAAAGGGCTACACCGCTACGTATTTGAGTGATTTGTTCGAGGCCAAAGGCCTGCCGTTCGCGCCAATTAAAGCGCCGCATGAGCTCATTGATGATCCGCACATCATGGCGTCGGGTGGTATGGAAAAAATTACGCTCCCCGATGGCGAACGTGCGGGCGAATCGGTGGATACGATTTTGTTTCCGTTCAAGATGGATGGTGCGCATCTTGGCGTGCGACGTAATCCGCCAAGGTTGGGTGAGCACAATGATGAAATTTTGCGTGAGCTGGGGTTGTCAAAATGAACGAATTAAATCCGATGGGTTTGTGCGGCTTCGAGTTTGTCGAGTTTTCATCGCCTGATAACTTTGATTTGGGCGCAGCGTTTGAAAAGCTTGGCTTTAGCAAAGTCGCCAAACACAAATCTAAAAATGTGTTTTTGTACCGCCAAGGGCACATCAATTTCATCGTCAACCTTGAGCCCAAAAGCCAAGCCGCGTATTTTTCTGCCGAGCATGGCGCAGCGCCTTGCGGTATGGCGTTTCGGGTGAAGGACTCGCACAAGGCCTACGCACGGGCGTTAGATCTGGGGGCGCAGCCGATTGAAATTCCGACAGGGCCGATGGAGCTTCGTCTTCCTGCTATCAAAGGCATTGGCGGTGCGCCGCTGTATTTGATTGACCGTTTTGAAGACGGTAAATCGATTTATGACATTGACTTTGAGTGGCTACCGCACATTCAAACGACGGCAGACAAACA
>JANPAY010000391.1:0-2075 GCA_031430155.1 Comamonadaceae bacterium | reverse complement strand
GAAAAAGGGGACTCCTCAGTATAAATCAAGATTTAGGGCATTCTAGCGTATAAATGCCCTAAATCTTGATTGGTTGATTATTTTTTTACTAAAAGTGTTCTTTTATACTAATCTACTTGCTTATTTTTTACATTTGCAGAGAAATTATTACTTTAACTACACTTTAACAAGCAATATGACAAACAACTTCACGAGACAATTACGCGATGTCCTCAGCGAGGATAATTTTGAGGCTGTCTTTTCCATCTTAAAAACTTTTTTGCAGTCAGAACCATTCGATAGCGACTTTATCAATGACTTATCAATGATAAAAGGTAATTACGTATCGGCTGAAAAACGTTTTTACAACAATGAAATCTCACGAGAGCATCATACTTTAGAAACGGCTAAAGTACGCCGCGCCGTAACGATGATATTGGAAGAAATAGACACAATGCCGTTTGACGAAACAAAAGCCGTGGCTATTGTCCAAGATACTTTGCGCGCAAAATCAACTATTTTACCCGTAAAATCGGTTAAAAACAGTTTAAAATACGCTTTCTATATCTCCTTGATTCTCTTGTCCATCTTGATTATCAGTTATTTCACTTTTAGGGAAGTTCCTAAAAATCAAAGTATGGAAGCTGAAAAAGTGCGAGTAGAAAAGAAGCAAATTAAGCCAAGTGATTTTGATTTTTATTCGAAAGAAGCGGCACGCATTCGACAAACAGTAGGGCAAGATAATTACACTACTGAAGATGGTAAAATGAGAATTCGGAAAAGTAAATTTTTTTTAGACACAGCTCTAATGGCTCTACCCGATGATGGTATGTCCTATAATTCACGTGCCGACTGCTACATGATATTAGGAAAGTTGGATTCCGCGATGGCAGATGTCGAGACCTCCTTAAGTTATGATAGTTATAATACATACACTTACGCAACACGCGCTCAAATAAAAGCACTTAAAGGAGATGTTGAAGGCTTTTATAAGGACATAAATGAAGCCTTGATGAGAGGTCACGATGTATGGAAAATGCGTAATTCTTTAGGCGTTCGGGACTATAGAGACGAAAAACGGTTCATTCGGCTTTTAAAACAGTATAAACAATATAAGGAGTAGTCACCAATTTATTCACCAATTTATTCACCAATTTAAAATTCAACCACGATGAAAAAATTAAAGGTTATCGTACTTGTTTGTGCATTGTTTTCAAAAATGTCTTTCATTCATGCCCAAGCTACCGATCAAATTAGTGCGCCACCAAGCTACGACAATGCTTGTCGTTTAGAGGTCAACAAACTCACTAATAGCAATACTGAACTGAGGAGGCAATTGCGTAATGCACAAAACAATGCGGCTTCAAATCAAGAATTAGCACGTCTCAAGCAAGATATTGTCAATTATCAGACACAAATAGCCAATCAACAAACACAGCTTGCCAATGCTCAAAACAATGGCAATGCTCATGCAGCTTTGCAAACGGAGCTAAACAACGCCGTCAATGAGCGTGATAACATCAGTCAACAATACAATAACCTAAGTGCTGATTACAAAGCATTGAGTGCCAAATATAGTAGGCTGAAAAGTAAGTTATTGGAGGAAGATGTCTCCGTCGAACAACCAAGCTATAATGACGCTGCACCTAAAAAAATAAAAAAACAAAAGGCGGCGATAAAAAACGAAGCAACACAGACTGATGTACCTGCCGAACAGCCTACATACGATAGTTACCCTGCTGCATCGCCGAAAGAGAAAGCTGTAAAAGAGTCTATAATAGGAAGAGATGATAAAGGCAGGATAATTTATAAAGGAAAGGGAGGTTCGCAATATTATATTAACGAAAATGGCAGTAGAATGTATCTTACAACCGATAAATATATAACATCTCCCAATTAACAGATGTTGTGCAAGCGGCTAAAATGAGACACTGATTGATATAAAAGTTACAAAGTATTTAAAGCTAGAAAGGGAATATTTAAATCAGATTATCGGTTACTATATTCTTTCTTTAATTGGTGAAAGTTCTTTAGAAAATGAAATGAAAACAATTAGATCCATCGGAATATATTTTGCCAGGCACGGAGTTTTATGG
>JANPAY010000390.1:0-1777 GCA_031430155.1 Comamonadaceae bacterium | reverse complement strand
AATCGTAGGTCTCGCGTGGCTCTCGCTCACACAAAACAAAATTGAACTGGCGACTTGCAAATTAGATGCGCTCGGCGAGTGGTTGACACGCATCGCTCCGTCTGAATTGGTGGTGAGCGGCGAAGCGCCTGATCGCTTGCTAATCGGCCTGCAAGCCACACTGGATAAGGCTTCCACGAGCGCCAAATTCACGCTGACGCATCGCCCCGCATGGCAGTTTGATGCGGCTCTTGGAGCGAGAAAACTTTGCGAGCAGCTCAAGGTCGCGAGTCTGCAAGCCTTCAACGCGGACACGGATTCGCTTGCGCCCGCACATGCTGCTGCATCCGCGCTGCTCGCCTACGCTGAGCACACACAAGGCCGAGCGCTTGCGCATGTCAACACGCTGGCGGTTGCGAAGGACGGAGCGTTGATTGCTCTGCCCGAAACCACGCGGCGCAATTTGGAGCTGACGCAAACGCTGCGCGGTGAAACGGGCTCGGATGCGCCAACACTGTTTGCACTGTTAGATACCTGTATGAGCGGCATGGGTTCTAGGACGCTCAAGACTTGGCTGCTCAATCCTGAGCGTTCGCGCAGTGCGGCAAACGAGCGCTTGGATGCGATAGAGGCGCTCAGCCCTCTGTACAAGAGCTTGCGCGAGCAGCTCAAAGGCATCAGCGACGTAGAGCGCATCACGGCGCGAATTGCGCTGCGCCAAGTCCGTCCGCGCGAATTGGCAGGCCTGCGGCAAACGCTGGCGTCGCTTGATGCTTTGTCCATGAGTGAGCAAATCTGCACGGGCAGCACTCTGCTAAGCCATATCCAGCAAGGCTTGCAGGCCAACCCTGCCGCCAATGCAATCTATACGCGGCTTGCAGCGGCAATCGCAGATGAACCCGCACTTTTAGTTCGCGATGGCGGCGTGATCGCCACGGGCTTTGATGCCGAGTTAGATGAGCTACGCGGGATTAGCGAGAACTGTGATGCGTTTTTGCTGGACTTGGAAGCGCGTGAAAAAGCACGCACGGGCATCGCCAATTTGCGCGTTCAATACAACCGCGTGCACGGTTTTTATATCGAAGTCACACAAGGCCAAGTGGACAAAGTGCCCGCGGATTACCAGCGCCGCCAAACTTTAAAAAACGCCGAGCGCTACATCACGCCCGAGCTAAAGACGTTTGAAGACAAGGCGCTCTCGGCACAAGACCGTGCGCTGGCGCGTGAAAAAATCTTGTATGAACTCTTGCTGGATGAATTGCAAGACCCCATACTGAATCACTTGCAAGCCTTATCCAGCGTGGCCTACAGCTTGGGTAGCTTGGATGCGCTGTGCGCTCTAACCGAACGTTCCAAAACGCTAGAGTGGTCGCGCCCGCGCTTTGTGGACTATCCGTGCTTAGAGATTGAAGCGGGTCGTCACCCCGTTGTCGAGGCGCGGCTGGCCATGAGCGGCAAGTCTTTCATTGCCAACAGCACAAGCATGGGTGCCAAGCAGCGGATGCAAATCATCACGGGGCCTAACATGGGCGGCAAGTCCACCTACATGCGGCAAACGGCGCTGATTGTGCTGCTGGCGAGCATCGGCTCGTGCGTGCCCGCCGCTAGCTGCCTGCTTGGGTCCATTGACGCGATCCACACCCGCATTGGCTCGTCGGATGACCTTGCCAACGCGCAATCCACCTTCATGTTAGAGATGACCGAGGCGGCACAAATTCTGCGAAGCGCCACACCCGAGTCGCTCGTGCTGATGGACGAAATTGGACGCGGTACTTCCACGTTTGATGGTCTCGCGCTA
>JANPAY010000389.1:0-11361 GCA_031430155.1 Comamonadaceae bacterium | reverse complement strand
GTACTTTGGGGTGCGCTGCTGATATTTAGTGCGGCGCTGTGGGCGGCACTAGCTTAGACACTGCCGTAAACCCTGATGCCGCAAACAGGCGGAAAAGCTATAGTTGAACGCTGAATTTAATTTTTATTTACGGAGAAACTTCATGAAGACCAAATTCCTTTTATCTGCGCTTGCACTGGCCGCTGCATCTGTTGCCCAAGCGGGCGAAATTCGCGTGATGTGTTATCAAGACGGCGTTGAGTGTGATGTGACGGTCGAACAAGCCAAGCGCTTTGAAGCTGCCAATCCCGGCACAAAAGTCGTGATCGACGTGGTGCCCTATAAAACCATCGTTGAACAATTGCCCGTTCAGTTGGCTGCTGGCCAAGGCCCCGACATGGCGCGTGTAACCGATCTTGGTGGCTTATCGAAGTACTACTTGGACATCAGCAAGGACGTGAAAGATGCCAAGTATTGGGAGGCCAACTTTGGTGCGACTCAGCCATGGTTGCGTCCATCGAGTAGCGACAAAGGCATCTATGGCTTCATGTCCCAGCTCACAATGACGGGTCCTTATGTCAACAAGACCTTGTTTGAGCAAGCCAAAGTGGCATTGCCTGGCCCTAAAGCGACTTGGGACGAGTGGGTTGCTGCAACGAGCAAGGTGGCCAAGGCTACCGACCTCAAGGCTGGCATGGCTTGGGATCGCTCAGGCCACCGCTTTGCCGGCCCAGCTATTAGTTATGGCGCAAAAATTTTGGATGCACAAGGCAACCTCACTTTAGATGCGGGCTATAAAAACACGATTACTAAATTTGTCGGCTGGCACAAAGACGGCGCTATGCTGAAGGACGTTTGGGGTGGTTCGGGTGGATCGACCTATGCAGACTCTGTCGGTGAGTTTGTCAATGGTCGCGTGGCGATGGTGCTATCAGGCTCTTGGCAAATTAACCGCCTGCAAAAAGACGTGGGCACAAAATTCGACTGGGTTGCTGTACCCAACCCCTGCGGTCCTGCGGCTTGCTCGGGCATTCCTGGCGGCGCGGCTTGGGTAGCTTTGAAGACTAGCAAGTCGCCCAAAGAAGTGGCCGCTTTCATGGACTTTATCAGCTCCGAGGCTAACTATGGCGAGTTCACAAGCAAGACTAAAAATATTCCTGCGCACCAAGGTTTGGCTAAAAAAGGCGTGCCTTACCCAGATGCTGCCCCAGCACAGCGCGCTGCACTGGGCGTGTTTAGCAGCGGTGTGGGCAACTTGACTACTGAAGCTTTTGTATTTCAAGGCTATAGATTCAACCGCGCCATCATGCTGCCAACTGTGACCCGCGTGACGCAGGCCATTGTGGGTGAAATGTCGACGGATGAAGCTATCAATAAGCTGAATGTTGACATGGTGGATGCAGTCAAACAAGCCACGAAATAAGCTGATGACACAAAAATTAGCGAGCCAAGGCCTACAGCTTGGGCTCGCTTTTTTCTTTAATTTATTTGAACCATTTTTTCGGTTCGGACAAAGGCATCTCGGCTTTAAGCGCTTAGGCTGGTTGTTTGTCGGCCCTAATTTGTTGGTCTTCGGCCTATTTACGTTTTTACCGATTCTCATTAATCTTGTGTATGCGGTCACGGGCGGCGTTAAGCTCATGCCGTTCGATCGGCCTTACGTCGGCGCAGAAAATTTTGGCATTTTGCTTGAATGCCGCAACTACCTCGATATCCAAACTTGCCGCAAAGATATTTTTTGGCGTGCGATTTTTAATACTGTTCAATTCAGCGTCATTCAAGTTGTGTTGATGGTGCTCTTCTCACTGATCACTGCGCTGATTTTGAATCGCAAAATCATTGGACGTGGTTTTTGGCGTGGCGTATTCTTCTATCCTGTACTGCTCTCACCTGTGGTCGTCGCGCTCATCTGGAAATGGCTACTACAAAACCAGGGCGTGTTTAATGCGGGGCTGATTGCCGCTGGTTCGCAGCCCGTCGAGTGGCTCACCACAGGTTCGTGGGCATTCTTTTGGACGGTGTTTGTGTCCATTTGGGCACACATGGGTTTTTATACGTTGATCTTGCTGGCGGGCTTGCAAGCCATTCCCAAAGACATGTACGAAGCTGCCGAGATGGATGCGGCCTCGCCGTGGCGAACACTGACACGCATCACGCTGCCGCTGCTCATGCCCAATTTGATTGTGGTGCTGGTGCTTGCCATGATCCGCGCTGTGCAAATTTTTGACGAAGTGTTTGTGCTCACAGGTGGTGGACCTGGCTCCGCCACCACCTTCATCGTGCAGTTTATTTATCAAACAGGCTTTGCCGAGCAAATCCATTTATATGGATTAGCCGCCGCAGCCTCGCTCATTCTGGCAGTCGGGTTGATGACGCTGACCTTGGTGCAACTCAAGCTCACCAACGCTGAAAAGGCTGGTAAGCGGGCACGTTAGCACGTCGCTTAATACGTCGCTCTGCCACCCGAAATATCAAACACCGCGCCTGTGCTAAACGAGCAGTCTTCGGTCGATAGCCACGTCACCAGCGCCGCCACTTCGTCTGCTTGCCCAAAACGCGCCATCGGAATTTTGGACAGCATGTATTGAATGAACTCAGGCTTCATTTGGCTAAACATGGGAGAGTCCACCGCCGCTGGCGTGACGCAGTTCACACGAATGCCCGTGGCTGCCAGCTCCTTACCTAATGCTTTGGTCAACGTCATTACTGCGCCCTTAGACGCGCCATAAGCGCTAGCGTTCGGGTTGCCTTCTTTGCCCGCCACCGATGCAATGTTGACGATGCGTCCATAACCTTTGCCCGCGTCGTTGGCTTGCATCACGGGCACGATTTCGCGGCAGCAATAAAACAGTGCATTCAAATTGATTTGCATCACTTGGTGCCATGCATCAATGGGATACTTCGCCAGCGTTTCGTTTGGCCCTGTAATGCCCGCGCTGTTCACCAAAATGTCGATGGTTTTTGTGGGTGAGTGAGCTACTGTGTCAGCAACAGCCTTCACCACTTGCGGATGATCCGCCAGATCAAGCTGCACGGTCTTTGCCGCAGACCCTAGCTGGGAAACCGCACGGGATAAGGCTTCCGCGTCTCTGTCCCATAGCGTGACGGTAGCGCCGCTGGCGATCATGCGCGTGGCAATGGCAAAACCAATGCCCGATGCGCCGCCCGTAATGACGGCGTGCTTGTTTTTTAAATCGTAGTTATTCATGATGTTTTTCTTTAAATGTTTAGATCGTCATGCCGCCGTTGACATGCATCGCTTCGCCTGAATAGAACGATGACTCGTCGCTGGCTAAGAACACCACTGTTGGGGCGATCTCTTCAGCGCCTGCCAAACGCCCCATGGGCTGGCGGTTAATGAAGTCTTTGCGTGCTTGCTCGGGGTCGGCAAAAGCGCTGATGCGGTCGCCTAGCGATGGCGTATCGACCGTACCGGGGCACAGGCAGTTGCAGCGGATATTTTGTTTGACGTAATCAATCGCCACGGCTTTGGTCAGGCCAATCACCGCCGCCTTGGAAGCCCCGTAAATAAAGCGATTGGGCAGTCCGCGCACGCTCACAATGCTGGCCATGTTGATGATCGAGCCGCCGCCGTTTTTGAGCATGGTGGGCAGTGCCGCTTGAATCGCCCAAAACTGCGAACGCACATTTAAATCGAAGGCGAAATCCCAGTCTTTATCGGTTGCCGCTTCAATGTTGCCGTGGTGCACAAAGCCTGCGCAGTTGAACAGCACGTTGAGCTTGGGGAGCGAAGCAATCGTGGCCGTAATCGCCGCCTTGTCCATTACATCTAGTACTTGCGTGGTGATATTGGGAATGCCCGCTAACGATTTGAGTAGCTCAGGATTCAAGTCAGTTGCCAGCACCTGTGCGCCCTCCTTGGCCATAGCGATGGCCGATGCGCGGCCAATGCCTTGCCCAGCAGCGGTGACGAGGGCGTGTTTGTTTTGTAGTCTCATTTTGGGTTATCCTTTTAAAAGTAGTGTGAATTTTAGGGCGGGCCAAATCGCTGCGCTATAGGCCCTCTGAAACAGCCTATTGTGTAAGGGTATTCTTTCGTAAAACGGTAGTGATAGAGGGTCTTCATTTGCCCATCAATACGCACCTTACCCAATTTGCCATGGCACTCGTCCAGATCGGCATTTGTGATCGCCCGACCCGTTTCATCTAAAGGTCCCAAAATAGGAAAGCCGTCCAGCATCCAACCCACAGGCTCATCTGTCGCATAAGGTCGGCCTGCAGCGTCCTTTGCAAGGCAGGGAGACCAGTCGTGGTAATGGTATTGACCTCTGCGCTCTGGATGGCCGTTACATTGATCTTGAATTTCGTAGGCGGGCGCATCCCGGCCCAGTGCGTCAAAAGCGTTAAAGATAGCCACTCCGCTGAGGGCAAACCCAATCATGCCCATCGGTACGCAATTGGGTTGAGATGCTGGCACGGGCTCTGCGGGTAAGCGCAGCAAGATAGATTGCTCGCGAATGACGTTTGGATTTCGATCGTACTCAAAAGCTTTCGAGCCTGGGCGAACAGGAAATTGACCGCTGGGGTGAAAGGGTAAGTTGTTGCTTCGCACGACACGAAAATCGGCCTCTCGCGTCACGGTAATTGCGGCGTTAGGCCAGACAATTTGCCCTTCGACTTGCGGCTTGCTAGATGGATCCCAAAGCGCTGCTGCCGTATCAATCCATTCGCCAATGCGGTGTGCACCGCCCCTACCCATGAAGCGACTGTTACAAGCCAAAATATAGCCTTGCTTAGGCGTGCTCGTGACCTTTCCGTCGCCCAGTGGCAGGCGCTGGGCCTTAGCTGGGGGCTCGTGGGCTATGACGTTGCCTAAGTGCGCAAGCCATAAAAAGAGTATGGTCATAGCGGTGGGGATAGGATACTTTTTAGAGTAGCTCACGATGTCTTTCCTCAGATTTGAATGGGCGCTAAAAATGATAATGGCTTATGGTATACACATACAACAGATCCCTTTTCGAAAGTCGTTCATGCAGCCTGTGACAACATCTTCCTTTATCCGCCTCCATCCTGCCGACGATGTTGTCATTGCTAGATCGCAAATTATTGGCGGTGCAGTCGTCGAAGGTCACACCAGTCGCGGACTCATCCCAGCAGGCCACAAAATTGCCACGCGTGATTTGGCCATTGGCGATCCCGTGCGGCGCTACAACCAAATCATTGGGTTTGCGTCAAAAGCGATTAGCGCGGGCGAGCATGTGCATACGCAGAATTTGAATATGGGCGAGAACAAAGGCGACTTCACGCGTGACTACGCCATCGGCTCGGAAGCCAAGCCAGTCGGTGCTTTGCGCGAGGCTACATTCATGGGAATCAAGCGATCGAATGGCCGCGTGGCGACCCGTAATTACATTGGTATTTTGTCGTCAGTTAACTGCTCCGCGACAGCAGCACGGGCGATAGCGGATCATTTTTCGCGTCGCAGCAATCCTTCCGCGCTGGCAAACTTCCCAATGGTTGACGGCGTGATTGCGCTCACTCACGGTACGGGCTGCGGCATGGATAGCGAGGGGTTAGGCCTGCAAGTGCTACAGCGCACACTGGCTGGCTACGCCACGCATCCCAACTTTGCAGGCGTGCTGGTGGTGGGACTCGGGTGCGAGTCCAATCAAATTAATGCGTGGCTAGCGAAGTCCAGTTTGGCGGAGGGCGACACTTTTCAAGTATTCAATATTCAAGATACGGGCGGCACAACCAAGACCGTTGCCAAAGGCATTGCGCTGATTGAAAAAATGTTACCGAAGGCGAACGCAGTGAAGCGCGAGCCATGTAGCGCGTTGCACATCACAGTGGGCTTGCAATGCGGCGGCTCAGATGGCTACTCGGGCATTAGCGCCAACCCTGCGTTGGGCGCAGCGGTGGATTTGCTCGTGGCACACGGCGGCACGGCGATCCTCTCGGAAACCCCCGAAATATATGGCGCAGAGCACTTACTCACGCGCCGTGCGATCCATCCTGCCATTGCCGAAAAACTGATTTCGCGCATCAAGTGGTGGGAGAACTACACACGCATCAATGACGGCGAAATGAACAACAACCCATCCCCTGGCAACAAGGCGGGCGGACTCACGACCATCTTAGAAAAGTCGCTCGGCGCAGTTGCCAAAGGCGGTACCAGCAATTTAAACGGCGTGTACGAATATGCCGAGCCCGTAGACGCGCACGGCTTCGTTTTTATGGACACACCCGGTTACGACCCCGTCAGTGCTACAGGCCAAGTGGCGGGTGGCGCAAATCTGATTTGTTTCACCACAGGGCGCGGCTCGGCCTATGGCTGCGCACCGAGTCCATCGCTCAAGTTGGCGACAAATAGCGAGCTGTGGCGCAGGCAGGAAGACGACATGGATATCAACTGCGGCGACATTGTGGATGGCGGATCGACGGTTACAGAGAAGGGTGCCATCATCTTCCAAGCCATACTGGACGCGGCCTCTGGCAAGGCCACCAAGAGTGAAGCGCACGGCTACGGGCAAAACGAATTTGTGCCTTGGCAAATTGGCGCGGTGATGTGATGAAAAAACTTCTCGCGCTGTTGGGATTTGTTTTTGCACTGCAAGCCTCTTCGCAAACCCTCGTTCGTCAAATGGAGGGTGTGATTGAATACCGTCTCGCTAATGGCTTGCAGGTGCTATTGGCCCCCAACGATTTGCAGCCACGCGTCTATGCCAACCTTGTTATCAAAGCAGGTAGCGCAGTAGAAGGACCGGGCGAAGGCGGCATGGCGCATTTACTAGAGCACATGCTGTTTAAAGGGACGCCAACCACCAAAGATCCGATGCGTGAGTTTTCTGAGCGCTCTTTTAGTAGCAACGGCACAACTGATATCGACCGCACCAATTATTTTGCAGGTATGAACGCAAGTACAGAGAGCCTGCATTGGTTTATTGGCTGGTTGGCAGACGCGATGAGTCATAGCTTCATCGCCAAGGCCGACTTAGACAAAGAAATGCCGGTCGTTCGAAACGAATTTGAGCGCGGGGCAGGCAGCGTGGGGCGTGGGATGGCAGATGCACGCATGGCGCTTACCTTCCCGAATCATGGGTATGGACGTCCCGTGATTGGCAATCGCAGTGATATCGAAAATGTCAGTATTGAGAAGTTGCAAGCGTTCTACAAAACATGGTACCGACCTGAAAACGCGGTTCTGGTTGTTGCGGGGCGATTTGATACGCAAGAGACGCTCACGCATATTCAAAAAGTCTTTGGTTCACTGGTTAATCCAAGTACGCCTCTGCCAAAACTCTATTCCCGCGAACCTATACAGGACGGGCTTAGAAGCACGGTGATCCGCCGCATAGGCGGTGAGCCGCAACTCCTCATCAGTTGGCGCGGCGTGGCTAATAGTCATCCAGACGATGCGGTACTTGACGTGATCGCCAATGCCCTAGCGGGCAGCGAAAGCACACCATTTTCTAAAGCGATTGATGAGCAAAAACTCGGCACACAGCCAGGCGCCTCACATCGTGCTTATGCACAATACGGTCTGTTTAGTGTTGGCTTGCAAATGTCGGGTAGCAGCAAGGCCTCAACCACCATGGCATTGCTGCAAACACATATCGAGCGCATGGCTAAAGACGGCGTGACACAGGAAGAGTTGGCGCGTGTGCAAATCATTGATGCGCGTAGCAAGCAGGAAATGAAAAATAGCGCGGAAGGCTACGGCAGTACGCTGGCTAGCAGCGCGGCTTCTGGTGATTGGCGCTTGCAGTTTTGGCATCGTGACAATATGGCGAAAGTCACCATTGCCGACACGAAGCGTGTCGCCAGCAATTACCTTGTACCTGCGAATCAAGTTGTTGTCGAATATCAACCAGAAGCCGCGCCCAAACGTGCCCCAGATAGTGCACCGCAGATGTTGGGTGACTACATGGCCAAAGCCATAGAGTTGCCCGCTAAGCCATATGGGGCAGTGCCTACACCTGTGCTGGTGCGCTTTCAGGCGACGGCCGAAGAGCTAGATAGACGAACTATCAAAAGCACTTTGCCCGTGGGCACTAAGATTGCGCTTTTGGCACGTCCCGCCGTTGGTGATGTGATTCAAGGCACGCTGCGCCTGCACTATGGCAATTTGGATGTGTATCAAAAATGGAATGATGCACACGCCGCCCCCGCTGGCTTCGCAGCCAGCTTCTCTACGATGATGACTAAGGGCACAGCAGGGCGTAGCCAAAAGCAAATTGAAGACGGCTTGAACGAATTACAAAGCAGTTACGGCGTATCGTCCAGCGTTGGCGGGTTAACCGTCAACTTTAAAACGACACGGTCTAATTGGCAAGCCTTCGCGGACATCTTGACCGAGGTACTCCGTGAACCCGCTTTTATGCAAGTCAATTTTGATGTGACTTTGTTTGACAAATGGAAGAGCGAGAACATCGCGGCTATCAACGCCACTCGAGATCAACCGGGTTCGTTGGCCGAGAGCAGGATGGGGCGAACCATTTGGCAATATGCGCCGTCCGATCCACGGTATATCCGCACACCCGACGAATCCATTGCCGCTTGGAAAGTTTTGCGCTTAGAGGATTTGCGTGATTTTTGGCGGCAATTTGTTGGCGCTTCCGTATCTGAGTTTGCTGCTGCAGGTGCGCTTGATGTGGATGTGGTGCAAACCAGCGCTGCCAAGTTGTTGGGCGGTTGGCACACGCCCGCCAGTAGCGGTGTATACGCCCGCATTCCGTATGGGCTGCCGACTTGGACGGCAGGCACGCAGACTATTGCGACACCCGATAAAGCCAACGCTTCGCTATTGGCGAGGCGCATTTTGCCCATGACAGCCTTTAGCAAAGAGGCGTTAGCTGCGCAAATGGCCAACGGCATTATTGGCACAACGAGCGGCTCCCGTCTTTTTACCAAGCTTCGTAAAGAAGAGGGTTTGACCTACGGCACATACAGTGGTTTGTCGATGGACGAAGATTTTGGTTTTGCTACTTTTGGCATCAGTGGCACCTTCGCGCCGCAAAACCGAGCGCGGTTTGAGCAGGTGCTAGACGAGACGAAGCAAGACATTATTAAAAACGGTTTGTGGCGTTTAGAGCTGACCGCCGCCAAAAATGTGGCGTTAGAGCGCACCAAATCAAACCGCGAAAACGACAGCAGTGTCGCGGGAACGCTCGCCTATAACGAGCATCGAGGCAAGAGTTTTGCGTTTTGGCAAACGCAGTCTGATCTTGCGCAAAGCCTCACGATTGAAGACATTGATGTGGCCGCTAAAAAATTATTAGATGCCAAAGATTTTGTGACCATCATCACAGGTGACTTCAAATAAAAATTTCCAAAGGAAACTTCAAGCATGGACAAACTCATTCAAGCACAGCCCCTCACCGACATCGTGACCCGCATCATCAAGGGCACAGGCTCTTCTGACGCCGAGGCCAAACAAGTTGCCGAAAACTTGGTGCTGGCCAACCTCTCCGGTCACGACTCGCACGGCGTGGGCATGGTGCCGCGCTATGTGGATGCGGTGCTGGAGAAAGGACTGATTCCTAATACTTCGGTCCGCGTGAATCTGGATTCGGGCACGCTCTTGGGCCTAGATGCTCAGCGCGGGTATGGGCAAATCGTGGGGGTGCAAGCCACGCGCATGGGGATTGAGCGCGCTAAAAAGCACGGCTCGTGCATCGTGGCGCTGGGACACGCGCATCACTTGGGGCGCATTGGGCATTTCGCGGAGATGGCGGTTGCCGAAGGTCTCGTGTCGATTCATTTCGTCAACGTGCTTTCACGTCCTGTGGTGGCGGCTTGGGGCGGTGGCGATGGGCGTTACGGTACAAATCCTTGTTGTATTGGCATTCCCGTAGGCCATGCCGCAAGCCTTGTCAATAATGCCTTCGCAGGCTATCAGACGGATAAGCCCTTCGTGCTGGACTTCGCCACCAGTCGTGTCGCGCAAGGCAAGATGCGTGTGGCACACAACAAAGGTGAGCAGGTTCCCGACGGCTATTTGATTGACGAAAAGGGCGCGCCAACTAACAATCCTGGCGTGGTCGTGGTGTCGCAAAACCCAGATCCTAAAGGCGAAGTTCAACTCGGCGCACTCATGCCTTTTGGCGAGCACAAAGGCTTTGGCATGGCAGTCGCTTGCGAGCTGCTGGGCGGCGCGCTGTGCGGTGGCGGCACGTGGCACCGTGCGGCAGATAGCAAACGCGCGGTTTACAACTCCATGCTCACGATTTTGATTTCACCCGAGGCACTTGGCACACAAAATTTTTTTGCGCAAGAGGCGAGTAGTTTTATTGACTGGCTCAAACAAAGCCCTCCAGCCCAAGGGTTTGCTGGCGTGCAAACCGCTGGTGACCCCGAGCGGGCGTACCGCGCTCGCCGCCGCGTGGATGGCATTACGGTGGATGGCACAACATGGGGCGAATTGATTGAAGCAGGCAAAAAAGTGCAAGTCGCGGTTGCGTAATCCATTGAGAATGAACGCATGATCCGTCCACATTTACAACTCCACGACTATGTGGAACCCGTTACGCCGCGCCAAGCCGCTACTGTTTTATTCCTGCGAGATGAGGAGGGCGAGTTAGAGGTGCTGATGACTCAGCGCTCAAAAACCGCCAGCTTCGCTCCTGGCGTGTACGTCTTCCCGGGCGGCGGCGTGGACAAGGGCGAGACCTTCGAGCAAGCGGCGGTGCGCGAATGCATTGAAGAATTGAGCGTGACAGCAGATATTGATTCGCTAAGGTTGCAAGCCATTTGGACGACCGACCGCGATATGTCCAAGCGCTTTGTGGTCAAGTTCTATGTCGCCCCCATGCCCGAAGGGCAAACACCCGTAGCCGACGAGCAAGAGCAGTTTTTGCCGACATGGGTCAAGCCTGCGCAGGCGCTGGCGATGCATCAGGTCAAACAATTCCCGATGATCTTTCCGACTATTCGCACGCTGGAATGGTTGGCGAAATTTGATAACGCAGCAGCGGTGATGGCGTATTGCGATTCGAATACGCCGCACTGGAATAGCTGTCCGCGCTCAGGCCATATCGCAGGCAAGCCGCATTACTTCATGGAGCATGACGCGCCCTACGGCGAGCTAGAGCTGGTGTGCCCCGACGGCATCAAACGCCATGCGCTCGACTGGACGCATGACGCGCCCGTGCCACTCTTAAAACACGTGCGCCGCTTAACGTGTGGCAACCCCAGCATGATGACGGGGCCAGGAACGAACAGTTACATCATCGGCACGGTGGATACGGGTTTCATCGTGATTGATCCAGGTCCTTACGGCACGTATGACTTATCCACGCCCGATGCCGATAAGGCGCATGTGCAAAGATTGTTTGATGCCTGCAAGAATGCGGATGGCGTTGTGGACATCCGCGCCATCGTCTGCACGCACTCGCACCCCGATCATTCGCCAGCAGCGGC
>JANPAY010000388.1:0-1964 GCA_031430155.1 Comamonadaceae bacterium | reverse complement strand
CTGTGTTTAGATTTGAGTTTGCGCGAACGTGGTTTAAATTTAGATGCGGTGATGCAGACACTCTGGCAAAAGCATGGTGCAAAAAGCAAGGACAGCATCGGCGCGATTACCGAGGCGGCACTCGTAGAGGCCATACCCGATAAGGCCTGCGGACAAGCTTTATTGCAGTGGGTGCACACAACGATTGACCTGCCACTGACTAAACTTCTAGCAACCGCTGGCGTAGAAACCGTTGCCGTGAAGGCAAATTTGGCGCAGCAACTTGGACTGCGTGTTGGCACGGATGGCGGCATCAAAGTGAAGCAAGTTCTGGTTGGCACGCAGGCTCACAAGGCTGGCTTTGCAGCAGGTGACGAATGGCTAGCAGTTGAAGTCAAAGATCAAACGTGGCGAATCACTAGCTTAGATGATGTGTTGCTCTATGCATCCGTTGGCAAGCCAATCACGGCGTGGGTTGCACGAGATAAGCAAATGCTGAAACTGACTTTGACGTTGCCAAAAAATCAGATGCTGAATGCGGAGGTCAAGCTAAAAATTGCTGACGCAAAAAAGCTGGCTAATTGGCTGGTGTAGTCGGTCAAACTTCAGGTATCACCGTCCCCGCAATCTGTGCGCTCTTGCCTCTAAACATCGCGATCGTCTCGCCTTTTTGATTTGTTACGCGCATGTCGTAAATACCGTGCCGCCCTGATAGCGTTTGCTCGATGCCTTCGCAGGTCAGCACATCGCCAAGGTGCGCGGGCTTTAAAAATTCGATGCTGCATCCAGCTGCAACGGCAACCTTGTTGTAGCTGTTGCAGGCAAAGGCAAACGTGGAATCCGCCAGTGTGAAGATAAAACCGCCGTGGCAAATTTGGTGGCCATTGAGGTGCAGCTCGCGCACTTGCATTTCAATCACAGCGCGGCCTGGCTCGGCGGTGATGAGCCGCATTTGCATCGTGTCTTTAGTGGCAACGTCCACGCTCCACATGGATGCGGCGACGGCGGTGGCGAGTTCTTTTGGATCTTTCGGATTCATCTTATTCGCCTTTAAACTGCGCGGGACGCTTTTGCAAAAATGCGCTCACGCCTTCAATGTAGTCATGCGTGCGGCCCAGTGCAGATTGCACATCGCGCTCTAAATCGAGTTGATCTTTGTAGGTGTTAGTCACCGCGCTGCGTAGCAAATGCCGCGTTTCAATCAAAGCTTTAGTGGGCATGACTGCCATGCGGGAAGCCATATCCAGCGCGGCTTGCAGGGCATCATCCGCCACATCCCAAATGAGTCCCCACTCCTTCGCTTGAGCTGCAGAGAGCTTGTCGCCCGTCATGCACAGAGCCATCGCGCGAGCCATGCCAAGACGCTGCGGCAAGAGCCACGAGCCGCCCGAATCGGGGATAAGACCAATTTTGCTAAACGCTTGGATGAAGCTAGCCGAGGGAGCGGCAATCGTGATGTCGCACGAGAGCGCATACGACGCGCCTGCGCCTGCCGCTACGCCATTGACGGCAGCAATGGTGGGCACGCGCAGCAGTTGCAGTTTGAGTGCGGTGGGGTTGAAATAGTCGTTAATCACAGCGCGAGGATTGGCGCGTTCAACCAATTTGGGACCTTCGGAAAAATCGAACTCCGATAAATCGGCACCAGCGCAAAAGCCTCGCCCAGCGCCTGTCAGTACCATCGCGCGAATATTTTTGTTAGCGGTAATCTCATCAGACACAGCCCATAAATCTTTGTGCATTTGCTTGGTAAAACTGTTCAGTGCCGCTGGGCGATTGAGCGTAACCAGCGCTACCGCGTCTTTGATTTCAAATAAAACGTCGCTCATTGGAACTCCTAAATTTAATTGGGGACAGACCCTAATTAATTGTAGGTGGTGGAAAATAGCGATAAGCAGACTTTGAATTAATTAGGGTCTGTCCCCAATTAAATTTTAGGAACCGCTATGACATACGAATTCATCACCACCCGCATCGAAGCCGAC
>JANPAY010000387.1:0-5635 GCA_031430155.1 Comamonadaceae bacterium | reverse complement strand
AAACCGATAGTCCTTATCTTGCGCCATCGCCTTATCGGGGCAAGACCAACACGCCTGCGTACGTGCCTTATGTGGCGATGGAGTTGGCGCGGATTAAGGCTGCGCCTGTTGAGCAAATTGCCCAAATCACAGGGGACAATTATTTCAATTTGTTTAAGGGAGCGATGCGATGAAATCGAGGATTCGACTGATTGGCCTTGCTTACGTCTTCGCTTTATTTGCTTCGCCAGCGTGGGCTGGTGCCTATGATGATTATTTCCAGGCCATTAAGACGGACGATACACGTACGCTCACGACGCTTTTATTTCGAGGAATGGATCCTAATACGGTGGGTCCCGATGGCTTACCCGGATTGGTTCTTGCCGTACGCGATGGCGCTCTCAAAGCGGCTGACTTATTGCTCTCGCAAAATAAAACAAAAATTGATGCACGCTCACCACAAGATGAGTCGGCCTTGATGATGGCGGCACTGAATGGTCATGAGGCGTTAGCTAAGGCGCTGATTGCCAAGGGTGCAGATGTCAACAAAACAGGGTGGACGCCGTTGCACTATGCCGCTACCAAAGGTCACATCGGCGTTATTAAATTACTTTTAGAAAAATCGGCTTATATCGATGCGGAGTCGCCCAATAAAAGCACCCCCCTGATGATGGCCTCCATGTACGGCACATTTGATGCGGTGAAGCTTTTGGTTGATGAAGGCGCTGATGTATTGCTTAAAAATGATTTAAACCTGACAGCGCTTGATTTTGCGCGGCAAGCTAATCGTTCTGACTCGGCTGCATTGTTGCTGAAAACCGTAGAGGCTAAGCGGCCTAAAGGCTCTTGGTAAGAATGTTTGAGATAGCGGCAATGAGTTCTGGATGCTCGCCGATTGAGGGCATGAGTTCGAGTTGGATGTTAGGATAAATTTTTGCAAGCAGCTCTGTCATCGCAGGTAAGTCTTCTCTTGCATGCTTGCCAACACCCAAAAACATAGGTGCGATGCGGATGTGAGTTATTCCAAGTAGAGAGAGTTCCGCCACCACTGACTCTAGAGTTGGTGTCATCATTTCAAGATAGGCGCAACGGACCAAGCAAACATCAGATGTCTTCGAAAGCTCGTGTGCAATGGCCTCAATGGGTTTTGACCACAATGGATCACGTGAGCCATGTGCAAAGAGTACGATGCCGTGCGGCGTAAGGGTTGAAGTTGTCATTTTTTATAAACCACCCACATAAACGCGGCTAGCGAGACGCAAAAATAAATCATGCTTGGGGCAGCGGCGGCCATCCAAGGCTCCCAGTGCGAGATGTTTCCGATGTAGCCAAATACATTGTTGAGTAAGAAAAAACTAATCCCCGTAATCACGCCACCAAAGACGTAAGCGGCAATACCGCCAGAGCGAAAATGCAGGTATGCAAAAGGTAGTGCTAGCATGAGCATTACCATGCAGCTTAAAGGGTAGAAGAGTTTCTTCCAAAACTCGATTTCATATAGCTGTGCGGATTGACCGTTGTTGTCGAGATGCTGGATATAACGAAATAAATCATAAATAGGCATGCGCTCAGGTTTTAGTAAAGCGACTGAGACCATTTGTGCATTGATTTCAGTGGGCCACCGATACTCGGGCAATTGACGTATATTTAAAGAAACTTTGTCTATTGCGGTCTCCATCGCCACGCTTTTTAAATTCTGTGGAAACTCAATTCGTTTGGCATCTGCGAGTAACCATGCGTCATTTAAAAACTTCCCATTTGGCGCCTCGGTACTCGATATGACGCGTCCACTGGTGTCAAATTCAAAAATGCGTACACGTACCATATTACCGTCGCCGTCTAAGGCCGTCACATTGACAGCATAGCGACTGTAGCGCTGTTGCTCTTTGAGCCACGCACCCGATTGACCCGATACGGTTGTCCCTTGGTACTTGGCTTTGAGTAGCTGTGCCGTCCGGTTGGCCAAGGGCGCGGCGTAGTCGCCGATGATAAAAGTTACAAAAACAAAACCTGCACCGAGCATCAGCAATGCTTTGAGGGCACGTTGAGGGTCAAGTCCGCTGGTTCGCAAAATCGTGAATTCTGAGCTTTGTGCAAAGCGAGCCATCACGAGTACACCACCAATTAAAACGCCGATAGGCAATAGTTCATATAGATGACCTGGAATTTGCAGCATCACGTAAGCAAAGGCATGAGTCAACCCATAACGATGAATACCCACTGATGACATTTCGTCAACTAAATCAAAAAATAAAAATAACGCTAAAAATCCTAGGCACACAAAGGCAATGCTGGATACAAGATCGACATAGAGTAGGCTGCGAACGGTTTTCATGGTCGATATTGGCGACGTGCCAACCATGCCCAAATGATGAGGAATACGCCGCCGTGCAAAACAAGGAGGCATGAAAAAAAACTCACGCGTCCTGAGCCAATCCAATTTTGTCCAACATTGATGAAGTTGTAGTAAGTCACAAATGCCAAGATCGCAAATAGCAAATGACTGCTACGTGCCGTACGCGGCTTCGTGCTAGCGCTTGCCAATGCCAGTAGCATCAGATTGATGGAGGCCAGCACGATGCCAATGCGCCAAGACAGTTCGCCTTGGTTATCTAATTTAGGCTCCTTGAGCAAAGTCAATGTAGTACGCGCATTGGGGAAACCAGTTGAGGGATCAGCATCATCCGCGCTAATTAACGATGCCATCGTTTCGAATTCGATGAGTTTGATGTCTTGCTTAGCAGGATCGATGGTAAGTTGATGACCTTGATTGAGCACAATGTATTTTTCGCCTTTGATTATTTCAATGTGTCCCTTTTGCGCCGACGTGACAACTTCTTTGCCTCGGTCACTAGTAGCTATAAACACGTTGCTCGCTTGCGCAGTATCGAGATCTTTGATTTCTGATTTGTCGACATAGATGATGCGCTTGCCATCGGCAGATTCTTGAAATTCTCCAGGAATAATACGCTCTAAATCGCCTCGTTGCTCATAGCGTTCACGTAGATTTTGCAGCTGCCCGTTAGACCATGGCCAGATCATGAATGCCATCAATGTGATTGTTATAAAGATGGGCGCTGCGAAGCCGAATAATGGCCTGATAAAACTTGCAATGCTCTTGCCGCTGCTCATCCAGATGACCACTTCGCTATCACTAATCATGCGTGCCAAGGTGTTCACCACCGTGATGAATAAGGCTAGCGCTAAGATGGTCGGGGCATGTCCCATCACCGAGTAAGCCATGATTAATAATACTTCTTGTGGATTGACGATGCCCTTTGAGGCTAGGCCGAGCGTACGGATGAGCATCATGCTCATCACGATGGTGACCAGCACGACTAAGGTCGCTCCAAAAGTTCGGGATAACTCTCGCTGAAGTGATTGTTTAAAAATCATGAAGACTATTTTCGCAGCATGACGTATTCGCCATAAACCTCAATCAGTTGCCATTGCTGTTTTTGTGCAGAGGTCATCGCATCAAACACCGTTTGATGCATCACCACGGTCATGGGTTTATGCTGCGATTGCACCGAGAGCGTGGTTTCCAGCTGCGCCATACTAGGTGAGTCTAACGCTTGATTTTGTGAATAAAACGCAGCAGATGGCGGCACCTTGCCAATGTAGACCAAGGGCGTACCTTGTGACCAGTTTTCGAGCAAATGCTTTTGTGATTGTTTATCCAGCACAGGGTTATAGAAGACAACAGCAATCACCACAACCAGCGGCGCAGGCACGGCTAGCATCATGCTCCAGCGCCAAGCGCTACTGCGCTCTAACAGATGGATGACGAGTCGACTCATCAGCAAAGCAAAGGCAGGCAGGGCAGTCAGCATATAGGCTTCTAAGATGTTGCTTGAGAGTGAAAAAAGCAGTAATGGCGCCAAAATCCAGCACAGCAAGTATTGCGTCTCAGAAGAAGGCACATTGAATACGGTGATTGCTGTACTGCTTGCCTGTTTTCTATTACGCCACCAGAGGTAGAGCGCAGGGATTGCAAGCAGTAGCCAAGGCAAGAATGATTCGATGGCAAACCACCAAATCATGCCCAGAGGTTCGCCATGACTTGCGGCAAAGCGCCCACCTGCCCAGTCTTTAACGAAGTAGCGCTCAATGTGCTCGCCAATAATGAAGTGGTATAAAAATCCTGGCGTACGAATTTCCGCCATGACGTACCACGGGAAAGCAATCAAAGCCATGAGTGCCAATCCACGCAGCCAAGGCAGCTTTTGCCAAATTAAAGCAAGGCGGACTTTAGGCGAGCAGATTGCCCATAAAAATAAAGCTAGGCCAAGTAGGACAATGGCGAGAGGTCCTTTGGCTAGGAGTCCTATGGACAGGCCGATAAAAAATCCCCAACGCCACCCAGTGCTTTGAGTATTATCGCGGCTTGAAATCGATATCCAAAAACTCACCATGGATAGCGCCAACCCGCCCGTTAAAAAAATATCGGTTGCCACAAAGCCTGCTGCAAAAAATCCAAATGGCGTGGAGATATAAATCAAACTTGCGATAAGAGCGAAAAGCTTATGTGAGGTTACAGGACGTGCAAGATAAGGCCAAAACCAAAGTAGACCCATAGTGAATAGCGATGCAATGAATGTCGGCAGCCGAAGCGCAAACTCGTTCATACCCAGCATACTCATGGATATGGCGTCCAACCAAAATAGTAGCGGCGGTTTACCCCACAGCGGTACGCCATCACTTACCCACAGCGTGATCCAATCGCCGCTTGCGAGCATTTTTCTAGCCAGTTCGGCATAACGCGGCTCGGTCGTGCCAATCAGCGGATACTGATTGAGGAGGGCTAATCGCGCGAAAACAATAACAACGAGCAGGACAAAAAGTGCGCCTGTAAATTTATCCTTCCTCATCGCTTCACTTTACCGCTTGCGTCATCTTCATGGCGGAAGCAATCAGCGTGCTAACTTGGCTCATGTCAGAGGGCACGACCAATGTCGTCGTACTACTGGAGGCAACCTTGGAGTAAGCTTCAACCGCTTTTTCGGCCACCTTCAATTGCACGGCTTGCTCTCCACCCGGTTTTTGAATCGCTGCCGCTACACGTTCAATCGCGCCAGCGGTTGCATCGGCCACAGCAGTAATGGATGCCGCCTCGCCCTGTGCTTTATTAATCACAGCTTGCTTTTCGCCCTCTGATCTTGCAATCGCCGCTTCACGCTCGCCAGTGGCGATGTTGATTTGCTCTTGGCGACGGCCTTCCGATGCAGCAATCAGGGCGCGCTTTTCACGTTCAGCGGTAATTTGCGATTGCATGGCGTGCAAAATTTCTTTGGGCGGGGTCAGATCTTTGATCTCATAGCGCAGCACCTTCACGCCCCAATTGAGCGCGGCAGCATCAATCGAGCTGACAACGCTGTGGTTAATGGTCTCACGCTCTTCAAAGGTTTTATCGAGTTCCAACTTGCCAATCACTGAGCGCAGTGTGGTTTGCGCGAGTTGCGTAATCGCCATGATGTAGTTGGCCGAACCATAGCTGGCACGCATCGGGTCGGTGACTTGAAAGTAGATGATGCCGTCCACCTGCAACTGCGTGTTATCCCGCGTAATGCAAACCTGCCCCGGCACATCCATCGCAATTTCTTTGAGTGAGTGCTTGTATGCCACCGCATCAACGAAGGGAATCAGCATGTTGAGA
>JANPAY010000386.1:0-1615 GCA_031430155.1 Comamonadaceae bacterium | reverse complement strand
TCGATGGCGACTTCCGCCCCCATCATTCATCATCCCGATGTGCGCCGCATGCTCATGACGATGCGTGCCTACGTGGAAGGCTGCCGTGCCATGGCGAGCGTGGCAGCATCCGCCTATGATGCCGCGCATCACCACTCGGACGCAGAGACACGCAAACAAAATCAAGCGTTTTATGAGTTCCTCGTGCCGCTTATCAAAGGCTATTCGACTGAGATGAGCTTGGAAGTCACCAGCCTTGGCGTGCAAGTGCACGGCGGCATGGGCTTTATTGAAGAAACAGGCGCAGCGCAACATTACCGCGATGCCAAAATTTTGACGATTTATGAAGGTACAACTGCGATTCAAGCCAATGACTTAGTCGGGCGTAAAACCGCACGTGATGGGGGTCAAACTGCCAAAGCAATTTGCGCACAAATCGAATTGACTGAAAAAGCATTACTGGCGCAAGCCTCATCCAGCAAGGCCTCAGCGGCGGTGCACAAGCAACTCACCGCTGCTCGCAAAGCCTTAATCGAAGTCATCGACTTTGTGGCGGGCCATACGAAAGCATCGCCGAACGCGGTCTTTGCAGGTAGTGTGCCCTACCTCATGCTGGCAGGCAATGTGGTGGCTGGCTGGCAGTTAGCTCGGTCGCTCTTGGTGGCGGAAGCTGAAATCGCAAAAGGCAATGATGTTGCCTTCATGCAAGCCAAAATCAATACGGCTCAGTTTTATGCTGAACACATTTTGAGCAAAACCGAAGGCATCAAAAGCAGCATCGTGGATGGTGCGGGTAGCGTCACGGCGATGGCCTTGGATTCGTTTTAATTTCAATCGCACTAAGGAGTTACCAAATGGCACATCCTGAATTTTTATACCCGGTGGTGGCGCTAGCCTTGCTGACAGTCATTGTGATGGTGTTCATGCTCAAAGAGCGCATTGCCGAGATGACCGAACGGCGTATTCATCCGCAATCTGCACCTAGCAGCTCCCAGATGTCGAGCATGCTCAAAAACACCAAGGGCGCGGATAACTATAAAAACTTGTTTGAACTACCCATACTGTTTTATGTCATCTGCGTGGTCTTAATGTTTACGACCAAGTCGCTAAGCCCCATTCTGCTTGGTCTAGCATGGGTTTACGTGGTGCTTCGCGCATGGCACAGTTATGTACATGTGGGCTATAACAAAGTGATGCATCGCTTCAAGATTTTTTTAGCGAGTGGCATCGTTTTATTTGTAATGTGGACTCTTGCTGTTTGGCAATTGGTTTGATTTCAATATGTAAATTTACTCAAAAACGTCATGTCAAAACTCCCCCCCGTCCTAGCCAACCTCCCCCTCCCCATCATCGGCTCGCCGCTGTTCATCATCAGCAATCCCAAGCTCGTCATTGAGCAGTGCAAAGCAGGTGTTGTGGGCTCTATGCCTGCGCTTAACGCGCGTCCTGCGGCACAGTTGGACGATTGGCTAGCAGAGATCACCGAGACGCTGGCTGCCTACAACGCGGCTAACCCCAATGCACCTGCTGCACCGTTTGCCATCAATCAAATCGTGCACAAAAGCAATGACCGCTTAGAACACGACATGGCAGTTTGCGAGAAGTACAAAGTGCCCATCGTCATCACCAGTCTTGG
>JANPAY010000385.1:0-1613 GCA_031430155.1 Comamonadaceae bacterium | reverse complement strand
GGTCAGACCCCGTCTGCGCTGCGCACAGACCCTGGGTCAGACCCCAATTACCAACGCTGGCTCAAGCAAATCGTGCGCGCTCACAAAAACCCGGCGCTTCGTGCCGTGACGTTGTCATTCAAGCATTTCATCAATCGAAGCGCTGGCATCACGGGTGAAGGCTATGCGCCAGGCGATGTGTTGCCAGCACAACTAGATGCCGTGGCAGATATTGCCGATAAATTCTCAAGCGGTGAAGTGCGCGTGACGCACGATCAAAACTTGATGCTGCCTTGGGTGCACGCTGACAACCTATATGGGCTATGGTTTGCAGCCAAGGAGGCGGGTCTTGCCCGCACCAACATTGGCTTACTCACCGACATGATTGCGTGCCCAGGCGGTGACTACTGTGCGCTGGCGAATGCCCGTTCGATCCCGATTGCCGAAGGCATCATGGAGCGCTACGAGGATTTGGATGAGCTGCACGACATTGGCGATATTGATTTGCATATCAGTGGCTGTATCAACTCTTGCGGTCATCATCACAGCGGACACATCGGTATTTTGGGCGTGGATAAAGACGGCAAAGAGTGGTACCAAGTCACGCTGGGCGGCTCGGACGGCAGCACGATGAGCGGCACATCAGTGGCTGGCAAGGCAGTGGGTCCGTCGTTCTCGGCAGAAGAAGTCACGGGCGTGATTGAAGCCGTGATTGAAAATTACCGCGAGCAGCGCATCCCCAAAGAATTATTTATTGACACGTTCAAACGCGTGGGCATGGAGACGTTTAAGGCGGCGGCGAACGCTGCACGTCATCCCGCAAAAGAAGAGGCTGAGGTCACAGCATGAAACTGATTTTTAACTCTGATGCAGCAAGTAGTCAAGCCTTGCACATTGCCAATGACGCAGACCCGATTGCGCTTTCAGCAGACATTGCCAAAGCAGATGTCATTGATTTGCATTTCCCCAAATTCACAGATGGCCGTGCCTATAGCCAAGCCGCCTTGATTCGCAAACGCCTTGGGTTCAAGGGAGAACTTCGCGCCACGGGCGATGTGCTGGTCGATCAACTGCAACTCATGCAGCGCACAGGCTTTAGCACGGCGGTGCTACGCGATGGGCAAAGCATGGCGGCGGCAGAGCGCATGCTGGCATTGTTTGATGATTTTTATCAAGGCGATGTGGTGCAAGCCTTGCCAGCATTCGCTCGCCAGGTGGCATAGATGGCAAGCCTTTCTGCTGTTGGCCTGCAGGCCAATGCCTCAAAAAATTTCGATGCTAAGTTAGCCGCTACGCGGACTGTACTCACTGATGCTTTAGCCACCCACACCAACATCACACAGGCTTCGAGCTTGGGTGCTGAGGACGTTGTGATTACGCATTTGCTAGAGGCCATCAAAGCTCACGCTGACGTTTTTGTGCTGAATACGGGCAAACTTCACGCTGAAACTTTGGCTTTGCTGGCAAGTTCGCAAGCCTCATCCACATTGGCTTGGCGGGTGTTTGAGCCTGTGCAAGAGCAGGCTGTTGACTTTGTTAAAACGAACGGCGAACTGGCGATGCGCGAGTCACTGGATTTGCGTAAAGCCTGCTGCCACATCCGCAAAGTCGAGCCGCTAGGCCGAGCTCTTGAG